>NZ_JCAQHY010000149.1:0-59062 GCF_059621045.1 Vagococcus sp. WN80Y | reverse complement strand
CTCTGATTGGGTTTTGTCACTTTAATCATATCAAGGAACGCTATTTTTGTGTACCCTAAAACGCAAAAAAGGGGGGATAAAAGCAGATTAATTATCTACTTATGTCCCAACCTCTTTTTTTAGTTTATTTATTTAACATTTGGCAAATAAAAACTACGATTATCCATACCAAAAATTCGTTCAGTGTACTCCCCAGGTTCAATCAATTTCAGCGAACCTAACATCATTTGAATCGAGGCATCTAAATTATCAATTTGATGCAGTACCTCCGCTTCAATAATCCGCGGACGAACAGGCGAACCGTATTCTAATAAGCCATGATGCGCTAGAATCATATGTTTCAACACAATCACATCTTCTGAACGCTCATCCAATTTTAAAGTCTGACAGGCCTTAGTTATCTCTTCATCAACAATAACCAAATGCCCAATCAGATTGCCCGCCAATGTGTATTCCGTTGAGACTGGGCCAGATAATTCAATAACCTTTCCTAAATCATGAAGAATCACGCCAGCGTATAACAACGAAGCATTAAGCTCGGGGTATTCTTTACAAATTGATTTAGCTAACCGTAGCATTGAGACCGTATGATACGCCAATCCTCCTGCAAAAGCATGGTGATTACGCTTAGCAGCGGGATAATCAAAAAATTCCGTTTGAAACTGTGTCATCAACTGCCGAACAATGCGATTCCACGTTGCATTCGTAATATCAAAGATCGTTTGATTAATCTCTTCAATCATTTCTTCCCGTTGAATAGGCGCTTTTTCCATGTACAGATGTGGCTGACTTGGCTCATCATCTGTCGCCAATCGTAGATGTAGGATCTTAATTTGAGGATTACTTTGATAAACTTCTCGCTTGCCACCTAAAAAAACCACCTTGCCCGCAACGAATTTAGCAATCTCATCCTCCGACGCATCCCAAAACTTACCATCAATTGAACCTGATGTATCTTGGAAAGTAAAGGCAATAAATTTCTTGCCATTTTTTGCAATTCTCACATCCGCCTGCTTCACCAAGACGAATAGTTCAAAACTCTCATCAATCGACAATTCTCTTAATTTTTTCACGTGAGCTCCTCCTCAAATAATTAATAAGCTAGACAATCTGCTTAACTCCACAACAATTGTCAAACAAATTTTAAGTTCTTATTACGACAATTGCTCCACTGCATACTGATGCTCGTTTGCATAGGTAACCAGCTCTTGATCGGAAGTAAAACAAATCACCTGTACCGACTCACTAAGCCTACTCAATACCTGAAATAGTTGCTGCTTACGATGGGTATCATAATGCAACCAGCCGTCATCAATTATGACAGGCGCAAGCTGATCCTGACTGTGAAGTTGAATAAAAGCCAAACGAATGGCCATATATAATTGGTCCCGTGTCCCTGTTGATAATTCACCTAAATTCAGCTGCTCACCTTCTTTAGTTGCAACGACCAATTTTTTATCTACCATTAAACACTTATGGTATCTACCCAAAGTCAACAGCTTAAAATACGAACTAGTTGTCGCTAATAAAACCGGCAATTGCTGTGTTGCCAAAAAGTCAAGAATATCCTGCATGACAGCTTCACTAACTCGATAAGTCATCCAGTTTTCAGCCAACTCACGTAAATCAGATTCGGCATTTTTTTGCTGCTGATACAAATCACTTAAAGTACCATCAGCTTCCTGCTGGCGAATCGAAAACTTAACTTCCTGCAAATGCTGAACAGTATCATCATTTGCCAGACGCAATTCACTTGCCTTGACCTCTTGTCTGTGAGCTTTCGCTACCACATCAGGCAAGCGATAGTCCACTTCCAGATCAAATACATCTTGAATTTGTCTCGTTAAATGACCAATTTCAATTACCTGATTGTTTCGCTCTTCTTGACTAGCCAAAACAACTGGTAGCTCTTCAATTTTATCAGCCGTCATTGCTGGCAGCAATTGGTTAATCTTAGCCAGTACCTCAACTTTTCGTGTTCTCACATCATTCAGTGGTTCGCGCCAACGATGAATCCCTTGATTTTGCTCAGCTACTAATAATTGCTTGTCTTGCATCTCTTTGTTAAAGGCCACTAACTTTCGGTAAACAGAGTCTAACTCCTCAGACTCAACAGGTAACCATTCTGACATAAATTTTAGCTCTTGACGATTTTTAGCCAACGCTTCTCTAACTTCCCCTAATTCTAACTGAGCCTCAGATCGCTCCTTTTTGACCTCAACCAACCGCTCTCTTAGCGGAAATTCAAACAACCAACTAGCCATAGGTTCAGTTTCTTTGAACTGATACGTTTCAGCAAGTGCAACTTTTTGATACGTCACATGGACCAGTAATTTTTGGGTTACTTCCAACTCAGCCGCTAGTTTTTCAATATCATTATCCAATCTAGCAGGCAATTCTGTCATTACTGGTTGCAACTCTTTTTGAGAGGCACGCCAGCCAATTAATACTGCGATAACTCCAGCGATTAGACAGACCAGTGCCCCGAGAGGAAACTGCTTCATCACTAATAGTACCAAGCCAACAATAGCTACGACTAACGCAAGGCCATATCGTTCAATCAGAGACGGTTCGGCCTCAGGACGAGCACGGCTCCCAATTTCTGTCATATCTGGATTTTTAAGCTGATCCAAGGCTTTCATTTTCTCATCAAAAGCCGCTTCTTGGGTTTGTAAAAGATCCTCTAGTTCCTTTTCCTTCGCTGCTAATGCGGTGATATTAATTTTTGATGACTCATCAGGAGCCCAGTTAGCCTCATCCTCTGGCAAGCTTAACTGACTTTCAAGCTGGTAGCATTCAGCCTCCCTCTTAGTCAAAATTTCAGTTAACCACCGCAAACGATTCAAATCACTTTCAACAGTCGACTGCTTCGCCGCTAAAGCCTGAATCTCTGACTCATGCTTCAAATAGAACAGAGAAGCTGGACTTTCTTGAGTTGCTAAAAGTTGTTCTGTTTTTAACTCTTGATAATGCTTTTCTTGACTAATAAGAAATAGATAATTTTCGTAAGCCTTAGCTGCCTCAGCCATCTTTTCAGCTTCCACTTGATCTTCTTGCCGATAATTAGTCACATTGATCAGCTGTTTACGCTCTTCATACAAAGGAAATAATTGCTGCTGTTTCTTCAAGCGTTGCAGATCTTGTTCCACCTCTGCTAGCTCTTTCTGTCCATTTGCTAATTGTTCTTCAAAATAATTAGCCGCTTGTAGCTGTTTACGATACTCAGCTTCACTTTGTTTCTTTTGACTGACCTGTTGCTTCAACTCTTGATAATCAGCCAATTTTTGATTCAGTTCAGGTAAACGACCTGTTGGCTTATACAATTCTTGCTGGCGTTGTTGCAACGTTTCTTTCGTTGCTAATAGTCGTTTACTTCCAGACAATCCTACAGCCAATAATAAATTTTGTAAACGTTCCTCACTCAAGTGCTTAATATCAGCTAACTGCTCCTGTTGCAAACTAAAGGCCTCATCAAACACCTCTAAAGTCAATGGCGCAATGAGCTCTCTTAGAGTAGCTTCATCGCCAACTTGTCCCTCATTAAAATAAACATGAGCTCGTCCACGATTAGTTGATTTAATCCGTTCTACCATGACCTCTCCGTGAATCGGATGCTCAAAAATCAAGCGTCCACCATATAAACTATTACTTTTTGGGGTATAATCCTTAAAATTTTGTCGCTTATGCGGAAATCCAAATAAAATTTCTCGTATAAACTGATAAATCGTTGATTTTCCCGCTTCATTGTCTCCATATATCAATTGAAATTGCGAATCAAGTGATACAACTTTATCCTGCCACTTACCAAACCCAACAATTTCTAATCGCTTAATGATCATTTTTACCACCACCTAACTCACGAACTAACAAATCCTCAGCCTCTGCCACCAACTCATGTCTCACTTCTGCATCAGTCTCAACCAATCGGCTAAGATCAGCTTGACGATACAGCTCCTTCATCAAGTCACTGAACGGCTCTTCTTTTAAATAATTTTGACTAAGCTGCGTCAATAATTCTCGCGTCACACCTAAAGGTAACTCCACAGATGCTGTTTCAAGCTGACGTTTAATTTCATATGGCCAAGTCAAAGGCTCAGTCATGCCAATCTCTGATTGTAAATAACTTAAGAGGCCACCATTCCGCAGTTCTAACTCCAAGGACTGCTCCAAATCCGGATTAAGGCCTAATAAGTGAAGGCTAACAAACTTAATTTGTGCGCCATGACTCGCTTTTAGCTCAGCCAGTAGCAATTGCATTAACTCCTTCGTCGATGTAACCTGACTCAGCTCCACAGAAAGACTTAGCCACGCTACTTGATTCAGCTCTTGCCACTGATACTTCCAGCCATTTTCACCAGACTCCAATAGTAAAAATCCCTTGCTTTGGCTTTCTTTTTTAGTATGTCCCAAAGGACTTCCCGGATAAATCATTAACGGCTCAGTGCTCACCACTGTCGGCTGATGGATATGCCCTAGCGCCCAATAATCGTACCCTTTTTCTTTCATTTGAGCTAAACCAAATGGAGCATACTGTTGAGTTGACTGAGACTGTCCTTGTTGACCATGATACATACCTAAGTGAAAAGCAACTTGATCAGCCTTAACTGGGAAATCTGGTACCAGACTCTCGTTAATCCAGCGCTCACTGTAAGAAAAACCAGAAATTGCCACCTTCTCTTGTTGTTTCGTTGTTAAAAAGTGTGTAGAAACAGCTTGTTCAGTCAATAAGATCACATTATCAGGAAATTCAAACCAGTAAGTATCTGGTGTATAATAATCATGATTACCAAAACTCATCACAACAGGTATCTGATATTCTCGTAAACGCAGCATCGCATTAATTAATAAGCGCTGAGTTTGAATCGTCACAACAGACTGATGAAACGTATCTCCAACAATCAACACAACATCCACACTTTCAGAAATTGCCGTTTCAACCACTTGATTCATCATCTTTTCATGTTGCTGGACCAATTCAGCTAATAAATGAGCTGGGAGCTTTCCTAGGCCTTCAAAAGGTTGATCTAAATGCATATCTGCTAAATGAATAACTTTCATCAAAAAAACTCCTTTCACTCTTTCAATCATACTGATTTTTGCGCAAAATTACTAGTAGCTAACGTCGAAATAATCAGAAAAACCAGTGGCATAAAAAAAGCCCTCGTCAGACTCGACTAAAGGGCGGCTAACCAATGACTAGTCAGCGTATAATTCTTGAATAGGTTTCATGATAATCCGATTTAAATCATTGACGATCATGCTAAAGGTTTGCTCCTTATTCATCAAATCATTAATCAAGCTTGATTCTTGAACTTTTCCAGCTAACTCTTGCGCTTTAGCAGCATCCTCATCAGAAAACTCTTCACCTTGCATTTGTTTTTGTTGTAACTCTACTTGCAAGTTTTGAAATTCTTTGAATAACGCATAAGCAACTTCATCAGCTTTTACCAAGCTAAAAGCCTCTTCCAATGCTAAAAATTCTGGCATTTGGCGAATTTCACGCTCGATTTGATTGGCACTATCATAAATATTAACGGTCATAACAGTCATCCTTTTCTCTTGAATTTATCTTCTTAATTGTAACATTCTTTCAGCTCATTTCAACTAATTACTGGTTATTCTCAGGATTTATTTAGATAACCCAGTAAGTTTTACCATCGTTAGTCCGCCCTAAAAAGCCATACTCGATCAAATAGCGCCTAATGCTCACATGGTCGTCAAACATCTGGCTGACAACCACATTGACCTCCTGCTCCGTATAATTGCGATCAGCCTGAAAATTTTTCATTACTTCCTGTAGTAACACAATTTTCTTTTTCTCCTTACTAGGAATAACTCTCGCACGTCCCTCAGCATCTAGATGATTACTAAGAGTTGCCAATCGAAATTCCTCACTGATCTCAAATCGCTGATCTCTTTCTGTCATTGACCAATGCCCCCTCTCTTCTTCAAGTAAACTCATCATCGCATTCAGCACCAAGCCCTGGCGACACTTTTCCCGTAATTTGAAGCGATGATTACGGACAGTTGCTGGAATAACATCCAGTCTCTCAGAAACTTCTTTATCAGATAACCCTAATGCAAACAGCTTAAAAATCTCTCGTTGACTATCAGACAGACCTGTTTCTTTACGACCCAACTGTAATAACGGTTGTAAAGCCGTACCATGCTCTGCTTTTATATGAGCCTTCATTCGATGCTCAGCTGTTTCATATAAATCACCGACAGGATAAATTAGCCCTTCTTCATAGCGCTCAGAACAGTGTAAACACTCATAAAACTCATTCGCCAGTTTGTATCCCTGCTTCAACTCTTTCAATTGAGTCACTTCCATATCACCCACCTCCTAACTGTTTGCATATATACTAACATTTTTATAATTGTTTGTAAAACAAAAAAAGAAAGAACGAGCTTAGAACAAAAATGTTCAAACTCGTTCTCTCTGACTTATCATACCTCGTTAGCTAACCTACTCTGTAATATTGCGCCATAAATCCTTAATCCCATTCTTAACCTTACCAGCGCCTTCCTTAATCTGACCGCCCCAGTACTCAGCCCCTTCTTTAACCTTCTGACCAAACTCATCCAGACCGCCTTTAGCATCTGCTTTCTCTTCTTTTGCTTGAACACTCGCATCCTCAACACTAAATGGCGTGCCGGCCGAATGAGAGAGAATTCGTTGGGTTTGATCTTTAAAGATAGGGGAAATCCCTTGGCCACCACCACTTTGCAAGAAATGAATCTCACTACTCTCATCAAATCCAATCCAAGTGGCTACCACAACATCAGGCGTATAACCAATAATCCATTGATCCTTAGATTGAGAGTCAACATTGACACTTTCAGTTGTCCCGGTTTTTCCAGCAATCGTGTAGCCATAAGGTTGAGCATTATAACCTGTTCCTGAACTAAAAACGCCTTGTAGCATGCTGGTCATTTCTTCTGCAATCTGTGGAGTAGTAATTTGTTGATCCTTGGCATCTTCATTTTCATAAACCACGACTCCTGTCGAATCAACGATTTTACGAATGAAATGCGGGTCCTTTTGTTTTCCTTGATTAGCAAACACCGTGTAGGCACTGCCCATTTTTAGCGGCGATGTTCCTTTAGTCATCCCACCTAGGACAATTCCTGGATAGTGGTCTTTTTCATCCAGGGTAATACCAAATTTTTCAATCTTTTTCATCCCTTTTTCCAGCCCTATTTCATCTAAAAGCCAAACAGAGGCAGCATTTAAGCTTTCCGCTAAGGCTTGATACATCGGAACCTCGCCGCGGTAAACTTTATCGTAGTTTTCCACATTATAATAAGAAACAGGCTCATCTTTTAATAATGAATCTGACTTATATCCAGCTTCTAATGCTGCTGTATAGACTAACGGTTTCATAGTTGAACCAGGTGATAATTGGGATTGAGTCGCTCTGTTAAAGCCAAGATAGGTATGCTCTCCCCGACCACCAACGATCGCTTGTACACCACCAGTTTTAGGATCTATTGCCACTGAAGCCCCTTGAACCATCTCGCCATCAGACGCATTTGGCGGAAACAAGCCGTCTAAGGTAAAGGTTGTATTCATGTCCTGCTGATAATTTTGATCCAAAGTCGTATAGATTTCATACCCCTTATTCAACAAATCGCCATCCTTAATTTTTGCACGACTTTCTGCTTCTCTAATAACTTCATCAAAATAATAGGGATAGGGATTATCCTTGCGCGAATCCACATAATTATCTGTTACAACTAACGTATCCTTCATCAATTGATCAGCAGTTGCCTGCTCCAACTTTCCATTATCAACCATTAGCTGTAAAACAGTGTCCCGGCGATTAATCGCCTTATCATAATTATCAATTGGGTTGTAGATTCCCGGACCTTTCAGCATCCCGACCATTACCGCTGCCTCATCAACCGTTAAATCCTTGGCACTTTTGGCAAAATACTTGTGAGAAGCATCCTCTACTCCCCAGACCCCATTAGCAAAATAGACGCTATTCAAGTACATCTCCAAAATTTCATCCTTCGAATACTTTTTCTCAATTTCAATCGCTAAAAAGAGCTCCTTCGCCTTACGATTTAAGGTCTGATCTAAGGTCAAATAAGCATTTTTTGCCAATTGCTGAGTAATCGTACTTCCCCCACCCGTAATTTTACCTTTAGTTAAAATTCCGACTGCTGCCCGACCAATCCCCCGAATGTCAAAACCGCCATGTTCATAGAAACGTTTGTCTTCAGTTGAAATCAAGGCATTAATTACATTAGGTGAGATTTGATCTAATGGAACCGATGTGCCCTTTTGTCCACTTAAAGTGCCGGCCTTATCTCCATCCTTATCATAGATAGTTGTCACTTGAGATAACCCTGTCTTCAAGGTTTCCACATTGGCACTCTTAGCCAAATAAAATAAATAAATGCTGGTAACAAGTACCACAACTAGCCCTAGTAACAAAATAATCTTATTGACTTGATATTTTTTCCAAATTCGCTTACGCCAATGGTGGAAGTCGATTAAATACGGTTTTAACCAAATCCAAACTTTTTTGAAAAAGTCGCCAACCGTCGTTGCTATTTTTTTGAAATCCATTGAATCCCCTCTTTTACTCAATCTTTCTGGTCTCTCTATTATTATCAGAGGACGTTTAACTCTTTGATACTACCTATTCTAACACAGATTGAGGTAGCTGTTATAAGACCCAAGACCGAAAGTATTCTCAGTCCGATCACTAGCATAGCATGTATTTATTAACTTTTTATGGTACAATTCATAAGAATTATGTAAATTTAGTGATTATGATAATAGAATGGGGACAAACATGGAAGTAAACTTAATTTTACCTGACACGACTGAAACGACAGAACTACGAGAATTATTAGAAGAAACGTGGTTAGTTCCTCGTAAAGTTCGCCACTTACTACGAACTCGAAAAAACGTCGCAATCAATGGCGAAACGGCTCAATTTCACTTAACTGTCAAAGCAGGTGACACTATCACTCTGCGCTTTGAAGACAGTGATTACGGTAAGCCAGAGCTACAACTTGGTAATGCAGACCTCGTAACTGTCTTGTATGAAGATGAGCACTTACTGATTGTCAACAAACCCTACGGCATGAAAACTCATCCCAATCACCCGACAGAATCAGACACGTTACTCAATCATGTTACGGCTTACTTAGCTCCACAAGAACTGTCACCCTATGTCGTTCACCGCCTAGATAAAGAAACCAGTGGGGCGATATTAATTGCTAAAAATCCATTTGTTTTGCCGATACTTGGTCGCATGCTTGAAGCGAGAGAAATCAAGCGCACCTATCAAGGGATTGCTAGCGGCACGATTAAACAAACCTATTTAACGATTAATAAGAAAATCGGACGAGATCGTCATGATAAGCGTAAACGGCTTGTTAGTGACCATCAAGGTCAAATTGCTATCACTCACGTAACAGTTGAAGAAACAGCAAATAACCAAAGCTTTGTTAGCTGTGTGTTAGAAACAGGACGAACCCATCAAATCAGAGTTCATCTGCAGAGTATCGGACATCCATTAGTTGGCGATCCTCTGTACAATCCTCGCCCGCAAGAAGCAAGTCGCTTGATGCTTCATGCAAGAAGCCTTGCGCTACTTCATCCCTTTACTAAAACCCAAATTGACGTTAACGCTGAGCCAGGGCTTTGGTAATAAAAAAATCTTAAGGATTTCTCCTTAAGATTTTTTTTAATCAGCTAAAATTTTATCAAGAGCACGTCGATCTAAGCGATCGTATCTTGCAAAAAAGTGACTGACAATTTCAAATACCAACTGATTCTTACCTAATTGATCATTTTCAACCTGTAACACCAATAGAGGCTCATGAAGACTCATCCGTAATAAATACCAGCCAGAATCATACTCACCTTGAACATTACAGCGAATTCCTTCTTCATTTTCAGGGTCAATACTCAACCCCTCTGTCTCATTAATAAATGCCGCCATATCTGCAATCACTTGCTCACCGTATACTCTATAATCCTCACCAGAAATTTTAAAGCGAACTTCTTGTGCTTCAGCTGGCTGCTTCAAACTACCGATTAATTCACCTAAAGTTTCCCCTGATGCTTGTAATTTTGGTAAAAGCATTAAAATTTTGGCAATCACATAAGCGCCATCATCCAAGAAATAATTTTCTTTAAATGCTGCGTGACCACTTGTTTCAATCGCCAGCTCTGTTTGAACCCCTTCTTGATTCAACTTAATCGCTTGATTGATGACATTACGGTATCCACTAATATAACGGTATTGTTTCCCCCCTAGCCCTTCAATGAACGCTTTCAAATGACTTGAAGTTGGAGAGTTAGTCACGATTGTTGTCCCAGGATAATCATCGAACACAATCTTAGCTAAAACAGCAATCAAATTATTCCGGTTTAAAACATTTCCTGCTTGATCAACCACAGCTGCCCGATCCACATCCGTATCAAAAATAACCCCTAAATCCGCCTTAACAGCTAAAACAGCCTCTTGAATACTTGCCATCGCTTCCTTGTTATCAGGGTTTGGCATATGATTAGGAAAATGACCATCTGGCTCCAAAAATTGACTTCCCGTTGTATCCGCTCCTAAAACTTCTAGAACTTGCTTCGCAAAATAACCACCCGCTCCGTTCCCCGCATCAACAATGATATGGAACCCTCCAAGCGGTTTTTCAAGTTCTCCAGGAATTCCTTTACGAATTTTTGCCACTAAATCAGCCGCATAAAGTGGAATCAACTCACGCTTTTCCACAGCCCCTTTTACTAAGGGTAAGCTTTCTTCGGACTCCGCATAAGTAACAATCGCATCGATATCCTCATGCTCAGCCCCACCCTCACGAGTGAAGATTTTAATACCGTTAAAATAGTATGGCAAATGACTTGCAGTAATCATCACTGCTGCGTGACACTCATAGTCAGCAAACTGAGTGGCCATAAACATTGCCGGTGTTGTCGAAAGCGCCACATCAATCACTTGAACGCCAACACTGGTAAACCCTTCAATCATCGCTTGCTTAAGATCCTCTGCTGACAAACGACTATCGTGACCAATCGCGACTTTCAGCTCACCTTTTACCAAATCCTCCTCTAGACCTTTATCTGTAGCTAACCATTTGACCATCCCTAACGCAATTTTTTTCGCTTCCGTTGATGTTAAATTAGCCTGTTCCTCAGCCGTTGAAATAGCAATCCCTCGAATATCTGATCCATTTTTTAACGTTTGTAAATGACTCATTTTACCCCTCCTAGTCTTCTGTATATGACACAATCAAGTCATGTAACTCACTTGCTGCTTGATTACTTTGTGTGATAATTGCAATTGTATCCGCTCCCGCAATCGTCCCTGCAACACCAGTTAACTGTAGCTCATCAATAATCGCAGCCAACATATTGGCCGAGCCTAAGCTGGTTTGAATGACAACAATAAATTGGGCCAGTGTGACACGCTCAACAGATTCCGCCACAGTTTCCTTTAAGCGGTTACGATTAACCGGCTGTCCCTGTTCAATAATAACGTATTTAACTTCCCCGCGATTTCCATGCCCCTTAACAATACCGAGTTCACGAATATCTCTAGAAATAGTCGCTTGAGTCGCTTGAATGCCCTCTTCACTAAGTCGCGCGATCAATTCTTCTTGGGTTTCAATATCATGAGATTGAATGAGTTTTTTGATGATTGCTTGTCGACTACTTTTCTTCATAGTTCACCTCATCTATAATTTATCAAGTTAATTATAGCAAACTTATCTTCATTGCGCCCCTATTTACTCAATTTATATTTGATTGAACATAAAAAAGAGGAAGGCATTTTGCTCCTCCTCTTTACAAATTTTTTCAACCATTACCTCTGCCTCAAAGCCAAAGCCTCTTTCGTATTATCATAAAATTCAGAAAAATAACGTAACTCTTTTTTCACCTTAACATCGATCATTATGAACAGCCCCATATTCCAGTGAAACTCGTTAATATTATCTAAAATAGTGTCACAATCCGCCATTTTCGTTGTCCAATCAATAGGTTGTTCCTCTTGATAACTTAATTGCTCAATCATATCACGAATAACAAATAATTTTTGATACAATCTAAAAAACTCTCTTTTAGTCATGACGGATTTCCTAGATGTATATTTTGCAAATGATTGTTCTTTCGTCATCTCAAAAAAACAGCTATTATAAATATGCGCCAATCGATTAGTTTCCATCATTTCAAACTCTTCTTTATCATTAATCCCAACGAAGCCGATAAATGTTAAATAATTTATGAAAGCTGACTCAGAAGCTGACTGAAGCGTTTTTGGATTCAAGTAACAAATTAATAGGTATTCATTTGCCGACTCTCTTTTTATAGTTACTTTTTCGAACATATATTTTGCTTTCACTGTCTGACTATACTTTGCCATAGTTGCTTCGAAAAGTTCTTTATCCAGATTAACTCTCGAGATTACCTTAATGAGAATGACTTCCTTTTTTGAACTATGCTGTTTTTTACTTTTTGAAAAAATAAGTCTAACTTTCATACCCAACCTCCTGAACCCTATTTCGCAACAAAGAGTTCATACTCTCATTTATCATTTTAAATACCCCTTTTTTGAAAAAAGGACAAAAAAACCATTTATTCCTGTTACCTATCTTACTACTTATTTAACAGTTTTTCAACAAACTTCTTCTCCATTTTTTACAGTAAGTCCACAAGTTAAGCTTGCTCTCTTACTATTCTAATGGCACAGTTATTATTTACTTCTCTCTCAAACAAATCTCGCCCCCTTGACGCGTTCAACTCACTACCAACTAATCACAAAAAGCAGTCGTTTTTGAGCTTTATAATAATTGCCAATTGCTCACAGTTGTCAGTTCAGTTAATCTAATGCCAACTACGAAGAGATAGTATTTTTACGATTATTTTGTTATAATGTCAATGTCTAATATAAAAGTTTCTGAAACTTATTGAAAGTATTCATCCCTCTTGCAACTTAGAGTGGTTAAATGAATGTCATGAAAAGCACAACTATTTGGAGGTTAATTATGAATGAAAGAAACGTAGTAGCAGCTGCCCTGCATCAGGTCCTTGCTGATTATTTAACAATTGAAGAAATCTTAGCGCTTTTAGAAAAGCCTAAATCTAGTCAACACGGGGATGTGGCGTTTCCTGTCTTTACGCTTGCAAAGGTTCTGTGCAAAGCACCGCAAGCAATTGCAGCTGATTTAGTTGCAAAAATGCCAACCGAGGCCTTTGAAAAGGTTGAAGTTGTTGGCCCGTATATCAACTTCTTTTTAGATAAAGGCCAAGTTAGTCAAGCTGTGATTAAACAAATTTTAAACGAAAAAGAGCATTATGGCGATGCAGAGATCGGGGAAGGTCGTACGATTCCGATTGATATGTCTTCACCAAACATTGCTAAACCGATGTCAATGGGTCACTTACGCTCAACAGTTATCGGAAATTCACTTGCTAATATCTTAACTAAAATCGACTATTCTCCGATTCGAATCAACTATATTGGTGATTGGGGCACGCAATTTGGGAAATTAATTGTTGCCTATAAAAAATGGGGCAGTGAAGAAGCCGTTAGAAATGCTCCTATCAAAGAATTATTGCGACTTTATGTTGATTTCCATGAAGAAGCTGAAAAGCATCCTGAACTAGAAGATGAAGGCCGTTTATGGTTTAAAAAATTAGAAGACGGTGACGCTGAGGCGACAAAACTTTGGAAGTGGTTTAGGGAAGAGTCCTTGAAGGAATTTCAACGGATTTATGACATTTTAGATATCGAATTTGATTCTTACAATGGCGAATCCTTCTATAATGATAAGATGGATCAAGCCGTTGCATTACTAGAAGAAAAAAACCTACTAGAAACCAATGAAGGTGCTGAAATTGTTGACCTTGAGAAATACAATCTTAACCCTGCTTTAATTCGCAAATCAGATGGCGCAACGCTTTATATCACTCGTGATTTAGCCTCTGCTCTTTACCGAAAGAAAGAGTATGATTTTGCCCAAGCACTCTATGTCGTAGGTAATGAACAATCCATTCACTTTAAGCAATTAAAGGCCGTTCTAACTGAAATGGGTTTTGGCTGGTCAGATGATATTCACCATGTTCCTTTTGGTTTAATCACCAAAGATGGTAAAAAACTATCCACGCGTAAAGGAAAGATTGTTCTATTAGAAGAGGTACTAGGTGAAGCAATCAGTTTGGCCAAGTCACAGATTGAAGAGAAAAATCCAACTCTAGCTAATAAAGATGAGATTGCTAGTCAAGTAGGCGTTGGCGCTGTCATCTTCCATGATCTGAAAAATGATCGCTTAAACAACTTCGATTTTGCTTTAGAGGAAGTCGTTCGGTTTGAAGGTGAAACAGGTCCTTATGTTCAATACACTCACGCTCGCTGTGCCTCAATTCTACGGAAGACAGATTGGACAGCAAAGGCGGAGACTGATTACTCACTAAACGATGTTGAAAGCTGGGAAGTAATCAAACTCTTGCAAGCTTTCCCGCAAATCGTTCAACGTGCAGCAACTAAATACGAGCCATCAGTTATTGCAAAGCATGCTATCCAGTTAGCTCAAGCATTTAATAAATACTACGCTCATGTAAAAATTGTTCATGATGATGAGCAACAAGATGCGCGTTTAGCTCTTGTTTTCGCAGTCAAGACTGTTCTAAAAGAAGGCCTAAGATTACTTGGCCTAAAAGCGCCAGAGGAAATGTAATCACTAAAATCCCCCGTCTGAAAAAAGTCAGACGGGGGATTTTTTATAATATTTCCTTGGAGTATAAAAAAAAGAGTCAGACAAACAGTCTAACTCTCCGATTGATAGCCCTATAGCATCTATGTTAGATCGACGTTTTGACCGATCAAGTACATAATTGGCGCTGAAACACTCATAATGATTAACTCACTTAAAGCCGTCGTACCAAACGTCAGCCAAAATGGAAGTTCAATCGCAATATGAAGCATCAAAGCAATCATGAACATGCTAATAGTAAAGAAAATCGTATTGAAGATCATCCGTTTTTTTATGTCAGTAACGTATTTGCTAATAATAGCCGTTAGCCCTAACGCAATAAAACTTTGACCCCCACCAAATACTACATCTAGCCAGCCAAACTCTGAAAAGAGCATGTTATAAAGGACAACGCCTCCTAAAACACCCCACATAAGCTTTTTGTTAAAAACTACCAGATGATTCAAACTTTCTGATATCCTAAATTGGATCGCCCCTTGTGCAAAAGCAAAAGGTGTTAGCATTGAAAGTGCTAAGTACATGGCCGCTATAACCCCATTGAGAACCAGAATTTTAGTCTTTTTACTACTTGTCATTTTTCTACCTCCTCCAAGTTTTGATGATGCGGGATGGTTGATGAACCGCATTGAGTTTGACAACTTCACACACTGCTAACTCAAAAACAAGTGCTCTTGGATTATAGCGTAGCTTGACGAAATGTGCAACTAATTCTGAAAAAACACTAAAAAATCTTTAGTAACACTCAATTTTACCAACGCAATAATACATGCTCGCACAATGTACTCACACTTGCAAAAATTCCGTAAAATTTCAGATAGTCTGTTTCGCCTAGAAGATACAATTGCAAAGCAATTCCACCAAAAAGAGCTACTTCAACAAATAAACGACCTATCTCATCAAATCTATAGCCTGATTTTGGTGCCATAAAGATCGACCAGAAAATAATAATTGCTATCGGCAACAACACTCCCAGTGCTAGCTTATAACCACCGGTATAATACTTAAATCCGTTTCTTACTAAAAAAAATAACGATGTTACTTCGAGTAAAAATCTTAAACTATCACTGACTACTTTCATCTTACTTGATCTCCTAATTTATTAAGTCACTAAAAACTAACTATATTAGTTTAGTCAATATATAAAAAATTGCAGATCAAGACTGATTGCTTATACCTAACTTTTCACTCATTTTTTATAGCACCGGGCCCCTTTTTACTGCTGAACTGGATCACTTCTATCTATCAGTTTTTTTGACTTTAAGGTGCATGCACATCTATTTTATTCTCAATGTATTTGGAGAAAAGTGTCTCACTATACTTCACTCAGTAAATTGTTACATCAAAAATAAGTAAACAAATCAGTTACAAAAAACTAATTTGCTTACCTATTTTTAAGCTATTCTTTTTAATGTCACATGTCTCGTTACACTGCTCAATATTTTTTTACTACTTTTACCCCTTGCAACCTCTTCTATCACTGGGTTTTAACTCTCAGATTTGAATCTAGATCCAATTTTGGTGTCACGCGGCTCGTGACATCACTCGATATTTTTCTTACTACTTTTATAATTTAAAATCATTCTTATCATTAACCTTCAGTTCACTAATCTAATTCTTGTTCTAGTTTTTTGTCACGCGGCTCGTGACATCACTCGATATTTTTCTTATTACTTTTATAATTTAAAATCATTCTTATCATTAACCTTCAGTTCACTAATCTAATTCTTGTTCCAATTTTTTGTCACGCGGTTTATGACATCACTCAATATTTTTCTTACTACTTTTAAACCTTTCACCCTCTCTTATTATGGGCTTTCAGTTCGCAAAATTAAATCTAGTTTCAATTTTTGTGTCACATGGCTCGTGACACCCCTCAATATTTTTCTTATTACTTTTATAATTTAAAATCATTCTTATCATTAACCTTCAGTTCACTAATCTAATTCTTGTTCTAATTTTTTGTCACGCCACACGTGACACAACGCCATTTTTTTCACGCTCATTCTTTAGTTAGCTCTCTATCTTTCCTCTTTTTTTGTCACGCGGCTTGTGACATCACTCGATATTTTTCTTTTACTTTTATGATTTTAAATCACTCTTATCATTAACCTTCAGTTCACTAATTTAATTCTTGTTCTAGATTTTTGTCACGCCACATGTGACACAACGCCATTTTTCTACCTATATCCGGATTCTCTCAATTCTACAAACAACCCCCCCTACTTGCACAATACTCTTTTATCCTTTAAAAAGAGCTCAAACCTTTCGGACAAAATATAGCTACACAGTCTCTTTAACCAGAATTATCATTTTAAAAAAAGAACATCTTTTTTTCTGCTAACCAGCCTTTTATTCTAATAAAAATCACTTTCTTACTTAAAATAACAACCAATTTATGTTAATTCTCGTTTAACCATCCCCCAGACACTTCCTTAAACAATCTAAAACCATTGAACAATAGGATTCTATATTCTGTATTCACTTATAAAAATAGGGGATCTAAAAACCTTCTCACCTTATTCATACATCAATAACAGAAGACTGTCAACCCTATTCAGGCAACAATTTCGCTAAATTCTCTAATATAACACGTTCTATTTTTAACCACTCAAACAGCTCGATTAAAACAACTATTAATCCCGATTATTTAATACTAATAACACCTAAATCCTATCACATCATTTTTTCTTTCCAAACTAGCAAACTATCAACTGATATAACGTCTATCTCTATCATAAGATTTATATAAACAAACCTCTTATTACGCTATTCTTAACTCTTATGATATTTTTTCAACCAGCTCTCTCATACATGCCACATCTTCTTCAGACAATACAATCGAAGCTGCTTTACTATTTTCATCTAACTCGGCAGTCATCGTTGAACCACTCAAAACATTAACATTGTCGCCCTGTGATAGAATCCAAGCAATTGCCAAGTTGGCTATACTGCAGTCACGAGTGACACACCACTTAACAGTAAAACTCCAGTTGTATTTAAAAGCAAACGACGGTGTTTGGTGCGGCAATTCCACATACTTGTCCCACTGCATTGGCTAGTCCTGACCCTCTCAATTTGGCTGCTGTCGGCCATATTTCTGGCACATGCACAGCTGAAGCATAGCAAATATATATATATAGACAAAGGAGATCAAAGAGAAACTAAGAATTGAAATAACTATAATCGAGCTTTACAGTAAATAGGCATAACCAAGGCTAGCGATGATAATCAACTAGCCCAATCCCATAACTTTTCTAGGAATCTTATCGATGATAAGGGTTGCGATAAAAATCTAAATCGGCGCCCCAAACATACTCATTGTATTCAGCACTATCGAATCTTTTAGATTGATCCCCTGACTAAGAAAAATTGTGGGTAGCCAGTTTCTCAGTGTGTACTGAACCACATTCATCACAATCAAAACAAACGATTCGCTCACATAACACGATCAATAATGTTGTTTGTCAACATTATATTTTTAAAACAAAGATTTTACACTATGGTAAATACTTAAGTTTTTCAAAATATAGGATTATACTTCTAACTGTCTCGTTCTTAAGTAAATATGCTTAGTCTTAATCAAATGAATTTGGTATAATAAAAGTCTGTGAAAGGAGATCAACATGACACAACTCGATTTACATTTAATCATGAATCTAAATGCCGCTAGCGGAAATGCAGCTAAAGCAGCCGACCAACTACTAGCGACATTAACTCATAAAAAAATCGCTCATACGGCTTATATAACCAACTATCAAGGACACGCTATTGAATTAGCAAAAGAACTTTTGGCAACTGTTTTGAAGCCTTGGTCTGAGCATGAGCAAGACACTCCCTTTCCTCTATTGGTGGTTGTAGGAGGTGACGGTACACTTCACGAAGTCATCAATGCGCTTAGCACCCATTTGACCATTCCTATTGCCTATATTCCTTGCGGATCCGGTAATGATTTTGCAAGAGGGATTGGACTTAGTCGTGAGCCTTTAGTTGCCTTAGAACGACTTTTAGCGACACCTGAGCCTCAAAACTATTACCTTCTCCACTACAATGAACTAATTCAAGAAGAGGAAGGCTTGGCAACTAATAATGTAGGCATTGGCATCGATGCAGCAATTGTGGCGCGTTCTAACTCGTCTACATCAAAACGAACGCTTAACAAAGTCAAACTTGGCTCATTGGCCTATCTTTTCGAGGCGATCAATGTCCTAACAAAGCAAAAAGGCTTTCCTTTGATGATTCAAGCCAACGGACAGACCTTCCGTTTTGATAAAGCCTTTCTTTGCACGACTACCAAACATCCATATTTTGGCGGAGGCATAGCAATCGCACCAGCTGCTGATTCCAAATCAGCAATGATCGACTTGATTCTGATAGAACGTATTCACCTTCTGAAGATACTCCATCTAATCGGTCTGCTACTGCGAAAAAAACACATGACTTCTCCCTACGTTCATCATGTCAAAAGTCAGTCCATTCAGATTATTTCAACAACCTCGCAATATGGACAAGCTGATGGTGAAGAGCTAGGGGCTCGTCCATTTGATATTACATTTAGCACTGTTGAACGCGCCTTTTGGCTCTAAAAAGCTTCTTCAAGATGAACAATAAGTCAGTATGTTCATCTTGAAGAAGCTTTTAGTATCATTTTTATTTGGTTTTGGCTTACATAAAATCATAAGGTGTCACTTGAGCCATGCCAATCATTGGATCTATCTCTTGTCCAACTACCTGAGATAACCTTAAAACTAAGTCTTTTTCAGCTTCAACTTCTTGGCTTTCAGTAGGCAGCGTCTCTTCTATTGTAAAAAGAGACAATTCTTCTACCTCAGGCTTAGCCGAACGGGTTACAACATCAACGGCTTTTTCAATCGTGACTGCTTGCTTTTGATCAACTTGTTTGACCTCGGACTCGGTCTCATAGTTACTTTGCTCCTCCTGAACTAAACTAGCCTCAAAGGCCTCAAGTTGAGTTTTAAGAGTGAGTGTCATCGCATCAGCTGATGTAATTCGTTCTTTCAAACTCGTTTTCCGGTTAATTCCTTCATTGTTAACACACTCGCGAAAAGCACCAACCTCGCCTATTAAAATCAAGAGATCCTTACTCCGCGTCAAAGCAGTATATAGTAAATTGCGTTGGAGCATTCGCTGATACTGACGAACCATCGGCAGTATCACCATTTTAAATTCACTCCCCTGAGATTTATGGATTGAGCAGCAATAAGACAGTGTAATTTTATTCCACTCATTCCGTTTATACGAAACTTCTGTGCTATCAAACTGAATAACCAGTTCATCAACCTTATCCTCAGATTCTTTTGCATAGATAATCCCGACAATTTCTCCCATGTCACCATTGAAAACATTAAACTCTGGACTGTTAACTAGTTGTAATACTTTATCACCAATCCTATAGACCTTATCATTCCAAGCCACTTCTTTACGCTGACCATTTTCATTAGGATTGAATATTTCCTGCATCATCTGATTCAGATTATCAATCCCAGCAACACCCCGATACATCGGTGCCAAGACTTGTATATCCTGTGCGCTAAAGCCCTTTGCCTTCGCTTTTGTCACTATTTGACGAATTGTTTGTTCAATTTGATACGCACTAGCATTAAAGAACGAGCGATCTTTATGGTTCGACGTAAAATCATCAGGAAGCTGGCCATTTTTGATACTATGTGCTAAAGGAATAATGCTTGACCCATCCTCCTGACGGTAAATCTCGACGAGTTCTCGACTTGGAATTTCATTAATTCCTAACAAGTCATGTAACACTTGCCCTGGGCCGACAGATGGTAACTGATCCTTATCTCCTACGAAGATCACTTGCATATTTGTCGGAATGGCTTTCAAAAGGGTATTTCCTAGCCAGGTATCGACCATTGACATTTCATCAACAATCAACAGGCCACCCTCAAGTTCCTTTGCCGTTACACTAGTGTTCTTTTCCCGTCCAGTTAATCCTAAAAGACGATGAATCGTACTCGCAGGCAAACCCGTAGTCTCATTCATTCGTTTTGCAGCTCTACCTGTAGGTGCTGCCAACAAAATTGGAAAGATATCGTTATGATAATCCTCAATATCCAATGATAGACCATTTAATTCAGCAAATAATGTGACAATGCCATTAATAACTGTTGTTTTCCCTGTTCCGGGACCTCCCGTTAAAATAAACATTGGCGACTTTACTGCAGCCTTCATCGCATCAATCTGAGACTCACCATAACTTATTCCCAAATTAGTTTCTAATAGTTTAATTGCCGTCATGATGTCATCATCTACATACTTGATTTCTTTTTTTCGGGATAACAATCGTTGAATCGCAGTTCCAATTCCCCACTCAGCAAAAAATAATGAATTCTCGTAAAGGCGTGTCCCCTCCTGCTGAATCTTCCCCTCTTCAACTAAACGAATAATTTCATCAGCCGCTAAATCAGGTCCAATCTCAAAAGGCCGACTGTTTTCAAGCGTTGTAATAGCTTTTCTCAATAACTCTTCTGCTTCAATATATGTATTACCAGTTTCTAAGCAGCTGGCTAAAAGTTCATGTAAGATAGCTGCTCGAATTCGTTGAGGTGAATCAGCGGCATAGCCCATCTGTTCTGCTAAATTATCAGCTCGCTTGAACCCAATGCCTTCAATGTCTTCTGTTAAGCGATAGGGATTTTCTTGAATTATTTCAAGAGTTTCTTCTTTATACAATTGGTAAATAGCCATGGCTAGTTGGCTCCCAAAACCATATTGGTTCAGTCCAATCACGATTTGCTCCATGCCATAATTTAGACGAATTGTGTCAGCAATCATCTGTTGCTTAGCTTTAGTAAGGCCCTTGACCTCAGACAGTCGATCTGGCTGTGCCATAATCACGTCAATTGCTTCTTCTCCTAAGATAGCTACCATATTTTCCGCAGTTTTCTTTCCAATTCCAGGAAAATTTTCTCCCGATAAATAGGCGACCAATCCACTAGCAGAGGTTGGTTTATCCTGTTGATAGGTTTCAACTTGAAATTGCTTACCATATTTGGGATGATCCACTAAGTGTCCACTAAATCGGTAGGTTTCTTCTTCTTGAATCTGCCCAAAATTTCCCGTTACCACAATCTCATTTTCCAAGTAGGCTGTGTTTGTCTCGATAACCTTGACTAGGATTACTTTATAAAAATTTGTCTGATTCTGAAAAAAGATTGCCGCCACTTTTCCCGTTATATGAGAAGTATCATTCCCTATTTCCATTTCTGCCATGTCATCACCTACTTTCAGTTTGACTTCTCTTACTATGATAGCTGTTTGAGTTTTGAAAAACAAGAAAAAATAGCCTCTTCGACAGGAATACTCAATCGAGGTTAACTATTTTTACATTTGTAACAGTCATTAAGTTAGATAACTACTATCATTCCATAATCGAAGTTCAAAAGGCGATGATTTAGTCCCACCCATTCGTAAAATACTTAAGGTATTATTCCCTAGTCCACCCATTTTACGTACGTCACTAATCTGAGCGCCAGCTAAGGTCTGAATACAGCCAGTTAATGTTGTTCCGTGACTTACAAATAAGACTGGGCCAGACTCCTTTTCAGCAGCTTCTAGGATAATTTTATGACCACGAGCTAACATCTCTTCATAAGGCTCACCACCAAATTCAGAGGGATCATATAAATCAGGAGCGTAGCGTAATGCTTCTAAATTAGCCCCATAACGAGCACGAGCCTCCTCTATAAAAGCTCCCTCCAACTCACCCATCCCAATTTCTCTTAACTCATCAGCATAAACAATTTCAGCTGGTTGTTTCAAGTGGCGCTGAATTCCTTCAGCCGTTTCCTTTGCTCGTTTTTGTGGACTGGCGTAAATCTTTGAAAAGGGGATGTCCGCTAAGTATTTACCCAAACACTCAATTTCAGCATAACTTTCTGGTAGCAATGGGGAATCACCTTCCATTCCTTGAAAACGCAAAATTTGATTCCACTCAGTTCGTCCGTGACGAGTAAAATATAAATCCAATAATAACCCTCTTCTCTTAGTTAGTATAAGGAAACAACTAGTCTAATTTGTCATTGTCATAATGATGGGTCAATTCCAAGTTCGGAAACCCTTGCTGGCGTAATGCTTCATAAACGACTAAAGCAGCAGTATTTGATAAATTTAAAGAGCGAACATGCTCATCATTCATGGGAATTCTTAAACATTGTTCCTCATGTGTACGCATAAATTCTTCTGGAAGCCCAGTAGTCTCTTTTCCAAACATAAAATAATGATCCCGACCGTCATTATATGACACTTCGTCATAAGTTCGATGGCCAAATTTTGTGATAAGGTGTAATTCTCCCTCACCTTTTTTTTCAAGAAAATCCATTAAATTTTCATAGTAATGGCTTTCAACATCGTGCCAATAATCTAACCCCGCTCGCTTTAAATGCTTATCATCTGTTGAAAATCCTAAGGGTTCAATTAAATGTAGCGGTGTGTTAGTCGCGGCACAGGTTCTAGCAATATTTCCTGTATTAGCAGGTATTTGTGGTTCAAATAAAACAATATGATTTGTCATGATGTTCTCCTTTTACAGTGTCTATATTCTCTTTCTATTTTAAGAGTCTTTACGATTTTAGGCAAAAAAAAGAACGTATCGGCTCGGTGTCAATTCACTGCGAGTCGCTACGTTAGTGAAGCTTTTTTCACTAACTTTTATCAGAACAGGAATCTGATAAAAACTATCGAAAAATAACTTTAAAACTACTATAACAAAAGGATTTACCTTTTGCAACCTTAATTTGAAATTTCCACTTTTGTAAACGTTTTATTTCTCTCCAACTAAAATTAAGAGATCGATTGTGATTTTTTCAATTAAATTACTTGCGGCTTTTTCCAAAGAATCAGTCGAAGCCCCCCAATGAAGTGGTGACATTTTCAATAAATCTTGTTGCAATTTTTCTGACACATCAAATTGATAGGTCAGTCGTTCTTCTGAAATCAATGTTAGCTCTTCTGAAAATTTTCTGACAACCTTCTCGTTTGAGTAATGTTGCTTCTCCTGCTCATCTTCATAAAACACCTGACGCAATTCTGTTAAGTAGTTTGCCTCTGGAACAA
Organism: Vagococcus sp. WN80Y; assembly: GCF_059621045.1. Lineage (NCBI taxonomy): Bacteria > Bacillati > Bacillota > Bacilli > Lactobacillales > Enterococcaceae > Vagococcus > Vagococcus sp. WN80Y. Next base: position 35,218 of record NZ_JCAQHY010000149.1, on the reverse strand, counting down.
TCTTAATTACCTTGCCACCAGATTTTAGCACTCGTCTGAACTCTGCATAATGACTTGGTGAAAAAATATTCAACAAGTGACTCAATTGATGGTCAGCAAACGGAAGATTGGTCATATCGGCAATACACCAAAAGGCCGATACTTCTTGTTCTGTTGCTAATCCCACACCATCTTTCGAGATATCAAAACCAATTTTAGTCCCTTCGACGCCTAATTTCGCCAACTCATTTAAAAAGCTTCCTTCCCCGCAGCCCATATCAACTAAAGTAGTAAGAGTTTCCTCAGACAAAATATCATTGATTTTTTCTAACAGGGGTTGATACAGACCCGCTTGAATCATCTTTTGACGATGGCCTAGCATCTCTCTATCGTAATCTGTTTTAATTGGGTGAGTCAAAAAATTTAGCGTGCCTTTTTTGGATAGATCGTATTGATGATTGTTAGGGCACTTAAGCTGATGTGCTTCTGCGCTAACCATCCTTTCATGACATTTTGGGCAGCGAAATATCGCTAGTTGCTCCTTCAAAAAGAGTTGACCACGATCGATTTTTTTTAACAGCATCTTACTCGTTCCTTTCTAGATAGTTCCCTCTTATCATATCATAATTTTATCACTAACTTATGATACAATAGTTAATGATTCTCAGATTAGTTAAAGAAAGGAACATACAATGTTAATTAAAGAATTTTGCGCAGAGAATTTTACTGATATACCGGCTGCTATTACCGCTGGTGCTAAAAGAATTGAGTTATGTGATAACCTAGCAGTTGGAGGAACGACTGTAAGTCAAGGGGTCATGAAAGAAACTATCGCTTACTGCCATGAAAGAGATGTCGCAGTTATGACAATTATTCGTCCTCGTGGTGGTGATTTTGTCTACAATGACACCGAATTAAAAATCATGCACACTGATTTAATTGAAGCAAAAAAACTAGGAACAGACGGTGTTGTGATTGGCTGCTTAACTGCCGATAATCAACTGGATGAAGAAGCGCTGGAACTTCTTCTTGAGGCCTCAGACGGACTCCAAGTCACATTCCATATGGCTTTTGATCAGCTAGCTGTAAACGACCAATTAAAAGCAATTGATTGGTTAACAGAGCGGGGGGTTACGCGTATCTTAACCCATGGCGGACCGGCCGGAACTCCGATTGATGCTAATCTCACAGCACTCAAAACATTAATCGATTATAGTCAAAATAAACTAACAATACTACCTGGTGGCGGTCTTCATTATGATAACTTTTCAGCAGTAGCAGACGCCCTTAATATTAGCGAAGTACACGGAACAAAAATTGTTAAACTATAAAAAAGGCTTGGCGATTAATCGTCAAGTCTCATTTTTATATGAAATACTGCATAAATAAACTAGCAATGTTGAAATAAATCAAAACACTCGTCAAATCACTAAGAGTCGTGATAAATGGACCACTTGCAACTGCAGGATCAAACCCCAATTTATCCATCAGCATAGGAATCAGACTGCCTGCTAAATTGGCAACTGTAATTGCACAAACCATTGCCATTCCTATAACAAATCCGAGAGGAAAATTTTGTTGCCAGATGCCAACAACCACAAAAATTGTTACTCCCGTCACGGCACCTGTAATTAAACCAGTCAACACCTCACTAAAAATCAAGCTAAAAAAGCCACTATCTTTATCATCCTTAACAGCCAACCTTCTAACAGCGACCGCTAATGATTGAGTTCCAGCATTCCCTGCTGTTCCCGTTATCAAAGAGATAAAAACAGCCAAAATACTCGCTTCACTCACCATGTCTTCATAGCGTCCAATCAACGTAGCAGTTGACATTCCTAAAAATAGTAAGGTAATCAGCCACGGTAGTCGTTTTGACGCCGCTTTAAACGGATTTTCACTTGATTCCTCAACGTCAACCCCTGCCAAACCAGAATAGTCACTAGCAGCTTCTTCATCGATAACATCAATAATATCATCAACCGTGACAATCCCCAACAAATGATCATCATAATCTGTAACAGGAACAGCTAAGAAGTCGTAATCTCGAATGGTTCGCGCAACATCTTCTTGGTCATCACCAACTTTTACCGAAATTACCCGCTCACTCATTAAATCAGAAATCATCACATCATCATCATTAATGATCAAATCACGCAACGAAATAACGCCTACCAATACATTATCCTGATCCACAACAAAGACATAGTAAATAGTTTCAGCCGCCTTGGCTTCATTTTTCAACAAGTACATCGCGGAACGAACAGTTTGATTAGCAACAATGGAGACAAACTCAGTCGTCATAATTGAGCCGGCTGTCTCATCTTCATAATGCAAAAGCTCTTTGATTTCTCTTGCACTCTCCGGATTCATCAAGCTTAGATACTTCGCAACGCTTGTTTTATCCAGCTGATTTAAGGTATCAACGGCGTTATCGGTGTACATCTCCGATAGCATGTCAGCAACATAACTAGGCTTCATTTCAGTTAGATACTCTTCAACATCTTCCTCGTCTTCTTCAATGACATCAAACATATCCGCCATCTCTTTCGGAGATAGATATGTATATAGCCGTTGACGTTCTACTACATTTAAGGACAGGTAAAATTGTCCTTGCTCATAAAGATGTAAATCAAAAAACAACTCCCTAAACTCATTCAATTGATCGGCCTGAAGGTGTGCTAATAATTGCGCGTAAGGTTCTTCAACAGTCGTTTGATTATCGCTCAATGTGTCTCCTCCAATCTATCTCCTCATTTGTTCCTCATAAACACTTCCCATATCATCAGGTAATGGCAATCGTAAATCTAATTGCTTATGGGTAAAAGGATGCTCAAAAGCTAACTGAGCACAGTGTAAGGCCTGTCGAGTAATTCCTAAGCCTAATTCCCCATGATACATCTCATCGCCCAACAGAGGGCAACCAATTGCCTCAAAATGAACCCTGATCTGATGCGTTCTTCCAGTATGTAACTGAATATCCACCAATCCGACCTTTTGAGAGCGATTCTCTAACCAATACTCTGTTTTTGATGCCAAGCCAGATGGGCCTGTTTGCCGTTTTAAAATTGAGCTGAGGTCGCGTTCGATTGGAAGTTCAATCAGTCCGTGAGAGCTTAAATTGTCGAGCTGACCGCCAACTAAAGCTTGATATTTTTTCACTACCTGTTTCTCTCGAAGTAACTTGTCCAACATTGCATGAGCAAAGCCATGTTTGGCAAAAAGCATCAAACCCGTCGTATCACGATCGAGCCGTGTGACTACATGAATCACACGATTAACTGCTTGTCTTTCAGTTAAATAAAATTTGACACGATTAGCCATTGTCCCATTGGGATGATACTGTGCAGGAATAGAGGCCACATTTGTCGGTTTATTTACGACCAAGAAATGATCATCCTCAAACACGACCTCGATCGGTGTAGCATCTAATAATAACGTTTCATGCTCGCCCTCATCTGGAATTTGAATGGTCAAAATATCGGCTCTTTTTAACTGATACAGCACATTTTCGACCTTTTCATTGACCATTATTGTACCACCTTGAAACTTTATCTTGGCCAGTAAACTGCGAGAGACGCCCTTAGATTTAATGTATTGTTTAATTGGCTGTGAGTCCTCTAACTCATAAGTCCATGAAAATCGCATGCTAAGCTTCTCCTTGCCTTTCTGGACTTTCCTCGATAAACGCATCCTTCACTCGACGCCAAAAATGGGTGTGACGATAAGACGTAAAATGAATCCGCTCATCTGCAATCCGGTACTGAATACTTGCAATACTTGATTGCGGCAGATTAAGTTGATCTAATGAAAGTAAATAGTCATCTGCTGGCTGTAAATCAATTCGGATCCATTCATTATTGGCAATAATAATCGGCGATCCTAATGAGCGATATACTCGATTATTCAAAGAAGCAATCTGAGTCATCTGCAAGACATTAACTCGTGGATGAATAACCGCACCACCAACACTTTTATTATATCCAGTTGAACCTGTTGGTGTAGCTACGGACAAGCCATCTCCTCGAAACCGCTCAAAAATTTCTTCTTTAATAAAGATGTCTGCTACCATTGTTCGATTAATCCGCTTGATGGTACATTCATTTAGCGCTAAAAAATGTTGTGTTTCTTTTTGATCCTCAAAAAAGATTGTGACGTCTAATAAAGGATAACTAACGCTACTGCCGTCATCCTTCATTAAGCTTTCAACTAACTCCTCCAACTCATAATCTCGCCAGTCAGTGTAAAAACCCAAATGCCCAGTATGGATTCCCATAAAGCGAATCTTATCTAGCATATGCGCGTATCGGTGAAAAGCTGATAAAAGAGTTCCATCACCGCCAATCGAGATCACGATATCAGGTTTCTTCTCTTCCAATTGAATATCTGTTTGTGCAATTAATTCTTTTAACCTTTCTGTTGCTAACTGTGATTTTTCTGACTGATTGGATATAATCGATACTTTCATCTATTCCACCTCCTATTTAAACCATTACTTAATCTATTAATTCGTCGGGTCCTTTTTTCTCTGTCAGCTCTTCTAACAACTTACTTTCATGCAATTTCAAGAAATCTTGGTAGTATAAATCATCCTGTTTGCCACGGCCATGTGAGAATAAGTGTTGTGCTTCTTGTATTTCTTCACGAATTTTCGACATTTCCTCATCTAGTAAATTAGCGGCTTCTGATGCATTACGTAAGCGCTCATTGATTTCTTGAGGAAACTCACCTTGATACTTATAGTTCAATGAATGTTCAATCGTTGCCCAAAAATTCATTGCTAGGGTTCTGATTTGTATTTCAGCGTAAATCTTTTTTTCACCGCTAATAAGTTGCACTGGATATTCTATAATCAAATGATACGAACGATAACCACTTTCCTTCATATTGGTAATATAATCCCGTTCTTGAACGACACTCATATCTTTACGCCCACGTATCAACCGAACAACTTCATAGATGTCATCGACAAATTGACACATAATGCGCAAGCCAGCAATGTCTTGCATCTCACTTTCCAATTTATCCATTGGAATGCCTCGTAGCTTTGATTTTATCATGATACTATCCGCCGGTTTAACACGCCCAGTAACAAATTCAATTGGCGCATGTTGATTTCTTTCTCTAAATTGCTTGCGGATTCCCTTTAATTTGATTTTCATTTCCGATACCGCTTGTTCGTACGGCGCTAAAAATAATTCCCAATTTTCCATCCTAGCAACCTCGTTTTCATTCTAATTATATCGGCACTACTTTCACTCACTAAATACGTTATTTATCACTATTTAAGGAGTGAACTAGCCCGTTAATGCCACAAGCCTTATTTTAGCATAAAATGGCAAAAAAAGTTAGTGAGCTGTCGCTTCTTTCGCTTACAAATACCTCTCAAAAGGTTATCGGTTGACGACGAAACGATTATCAGGCAAACTAAACGTAATAACTTCCTTTTAGTAATAAATCAGTTACTAGTGGAGGAAAAAAGGAGCTTACACAATGAGTGAAACTATTGAAATCGAATTTAAAAGTCTGCTAACATCAGAAGAGTACCAAAGCTTACTCCATCTTTATTTTTCACCTTCCACGCCCTCTATTACTCAAACCAACAGCTACTATGACACACCCGATTTTCAGCTAAAAAAACTAAGAATGGGACTACGTATACGACAACTCGCCACTAGAGCTGAATTAACCCTAAAATCGCCCCTCCCAATAGGTGATGGCTTACTAGAAACCACAGATGAACTGAGTCTTGCAGATGCAGAAAAACTGATCAAAAAAGGTTCTATATTAAGCGACAAAAATGTCGCTAAAAAAATAAAAGCAGCCGGCATAGATTGCTCAGAGATGGTCATCCACGGTCAGCTTACTACCAAACGCTTTGAGCGCCAGTTAACCCCCTCCATTTTATTAGTATTAGATGAAAGTTGGTATCATGGAAAACACGATTTTGAGCTTGAAATGGAAGTGGCAGATGCCCAAGACGGTAAGGCTTTCTTTGTGAATTTTCTTAAAGAAAATGCGATTGAATATAAGCTCGCCAAAAATAAAATTGTACGTACATTTGAAGCGAAAACGTCTATTTAAGACATTTTATTTCAAATTTAGTCAATTTTCTGATACATTAAGAGTACGAAAAAAGAAATGGGATTATGGGGGAATGGCTATGATTGAAATTTATTTGTTTATCCACCCTCTCTGCTCGGAAAGCCTTGCTTCTGAAAAGAGAATTCTGCAAATAATTCAAACTGAGCACAAAAAGGTTCAATTTAAGTTTCTACCATTATTAAATTTGCGCAGTTTTCAACAATTTTTGCATGAGCATCATTTAGAATCTATCAGTATTCAAGAACGCAATCGATTATTCGAATCTGCTTATTCAGCTGCTTTAGATTACAAAGCTATGCAACTTCAAGGCAAAAAAAAGGGACGAGCCTTTCTACTAGCTCTTCAAGAAAAAATTTGTTTACAACATTCAATTTATACAGAAGATTTAGTCAATGAGATTGTCAGCCAAATCAATGGTGATTTGACAATGTTTCGAACTGATCGTTCTTCAACTATTGTTCGTGATTCATTTATTTCCGATCAAGAAACGGCAAAAGAAATGAACGTTTGTAAAAACACTTCTGCCGTTGTCTTTAACTACGCCTGTGACCGTGATTTCGGGGTTTTAGTTGAGACCCCGCCTACTTCAGAAATTTTGCGTGAACTGTTTAAAACTAATGATCAAGCATGTAACGACACCTATGTCGAACAACTAGCCAACCAATCACCAACAAAACTTAATGACTATTGTTTACGCCTCATTGAAAATTAACAAAAAAACCACGAATTCGTGGTTTTTTTTGTGCTTATAACTTATCAACTAGTTGTTCAAACTCATTCAAACGTTCTTCAAAAACCTTCATAGCCTCTTCAAGATAAGCCGGTTGTGTCATATCAACTCCAGCTTTTTTCATAACTTCAATTGGAAAATCACTGCTACCTGCTTTCAAATATGCTAGGTAGTTTTCTAAAGCCTGAGGTACCTGTTGACTAATTTTATGTGCCAATGTTGAAGCGGCCGAAAAGCCAGTTGAATATTGATACACATAATAATTATAGTAAAAATGAGGAATACGTGCCCACTCAGTTGCAATTTCAGGATCGCGTTCAACAGCATTACCATAATATTCTGCATTCAAATTAGCATAATAGTCATTCAAATACTCACTGGTCAACGGTACACCTTTAGCATCCTCTGAGTGAATAAAATGTTCAAATTCAGCGAATTGTGTTTGTCGGAAAATAGTCCCCTTAAAACCATCCAAATAGCGATTTAGAACATAAGCTCGAACATTTGGATCAGTTTCTGTTGCTAATAAATGCTCAGTCAAAATATTTTCATTTGTCGTAGAAGCAATCTCTGCTAGAAAAATCGAATAATCTCCATAGATATAAGGTTGATTGTTCCGCGTAAAGTAACTATGAACACTGTGGCCCATTTCATGTACAAGTGTATACAATTGATCCAAACTATCATGCCAGTTCATCAATATGTAAGGAGCAGTATCGTAGCATCCTGAAGAATAGGCACCACTTCGTTTCCCTTGATTTTCAACAACATCGATCCAACGGTTGGAAAAGGCTTCTTCGACAACTTTCATGTATTCGGCTCCTAAAGGTTGTAGAGCTACCATCGCTTTTTCCTTTGCCTCTTCATACGAATAACGAATAGGTGCCTCTCCTAAAATAGGCGTATACATATCGTACATATGTAAAGTATCAACACCCAACAACTTCTTGCGCAAAGCAACATAGCGATGTAAAAGAGGTAGATTTTTCTTAACAACGTCCAACAAGCTATCGTAAACTGGCTCTGGAATGTGGTTAGCTGCTAAGGCTGCTTCCCTTGCTGAGCTATACTTGCGAATAGTTGCCTTAAAATTATGAGTTTTTACATGATTAGACAGTGTGGTCGCAAAGGTATTTTGAAATTGTTGATAAACACTATACATCCCTTTAAAGGCCTCTTCACGAACCTCACGATTAGTACTCTCTAATAATTGTCCATATAATCCATGAGACAATTGAACCGTTTCTCCCTGATCATTTTTAACTGTTGGAAAGGACAAATCGGAATTATTTAAAATCGAGAAGGTTTGGCTTGATGCACTAAAGATTTCACTTGCGCCAGCTAATAGCCCCTCTTCTTTTTCTGACAGAATATGCGGGCGCTCACTTAGTACATTAGCAACTAAATGGCGATATAACTCTAATTCTGATTTTTCTTCAAAATATCCCCAAACAACCTCATCACTTAATTGTAATAACTCTGGCTCAAACCATGAGATAGCTTCACTAACTTGCGCTGCTAAACTACTAGCTTTAGCATATAATCCCTGATAGGCTGTATTAGTAGTATCTTGATCGTTTTTCAAATGCGAATAAACATAGATAACTTCAAATTTCCGCGTCACTTCACCAATAAATTCAAGAGCATTATACAATGCATCTGCTCCCTCGGCCAAAGTTCCTTTATAAGTTGAGACATCGCTCAATTGGGCGGTTATTGTTTGTATTGCTTGTTCACACTCACTATCATTTGCAAAAATAGGAGTTAAATCCCACGTTTGTGTGATCTCTAGTTCCGAACGCTTAGGTAATTGCTTTGCTTCCATTTATCATCTGCTCCTCTCGCATCGTGCTTTACATTTTTATTCTTACTTATTTATAATAGCATATTTCTGTGAGGAGTTGCGGAAATATGTTCATGGTTAGCTAATTGACTTGTGGCACATTGTTTTCGCTCCTGGCTTGAAGAAAAATAAGTAAGTCCACGTAGAACCGTTAACTGATTTTCAACGATAGTAATATATTTCAACTGACATAAAACTTCCAAATACTCCTCTAAGAATTGAGTAAGAATAGTTGCTAAAGGAACTAATGGCATCAAATAACATGTCAATTGCTCGGCTAGAAAAAGTCTTTGAAAATACCGAGTGAACTCAGACAGAGAAAGAGTTTCATGCTTTAAAAGAACTTGCCAAACTAATAAGCGCCACATTAAAACAGATGTTTTAGCAGCCAAAGGTTGCGTCACGGGCAAAAAAAAGACAAGGTCAAGAGCTCTTAAATGATGACCTCGCAGATACAATTGTTCTTGCATAATGAGAGTTTGTTTGTCCTTCCTAATTAGTCGCTGATCAAGTGAATCAAACATTGTCTCCAGCAGTGGCAAGCTTTGGTACTGGCGTTTTATAAAAATGCGATTCTGTTGTGGAAAATTTATAAGCACCATAGGTGAACAACTCCCCACTTGCCACTGCTTTCGTTTGTAAAGACAACGACCCGAAAGCTGAATTTCTTCTATGTGCATCAGACAACTAATCGATTCTTTTTCTATGGCCAATTCCCAAAGGTAAAAACCACTCTTCTGATGATATCCAACACATCCTTTCTGTATAGCTGATAATTTTTGACCAACAAAAAAATTTTTGCCAAGTAACCAAATAACCTGGTAGCCATGACGATGATAATTTTCTGTTCTTTCAACTAATCTCGCCAATGACAAGGAGCTACATTGAAATTCAAGTGCGATTTTACCCTCAAGCAAAATATCTGGTCGTTGTTTCAATTCTGGTAAATATGCCTCTAATTCATAGTTTAGCTGATACGCCTCACACCAGTTGGCTAACAACTGCTTACCAGCTAAATGCTCCGTTGTTTCCCCTTCTGAAAAAATTTGGCATTGACTGTTTTGATGATGAGCAAAATGAGCCAACTTAAGTGGCCCATTTTTAAGAATAAGCCGTTGCCTACAACCTCTACACAACCAATTTTGTTTGGGTAGTTCTGCAATTTCTTCTTTCGTATGTAGCATCAAATTCAGTAAGTCACCCTGCTCCTTTTCTGCAATAAACATAAAATCGCTCCTTCAATATTACGAATTGATTAGATTCCTAATACTAAATTACGCAATTTTAGATGAATTCCATTAAAAAAAGCGACCGAGATAACCTCAATCACTTTTATCATAAGAACTTTTTGATAAACTAGAATATGACTATATCCAAACTTTAGCAACTAAATACAGTAGGAACAAACCTGATATTCCCCACATTGGTACTGATATAGTCTGACGTTTGCCTGCAAATAGTTTAACTAGCGGATACGAGACAAAACCAAAGGCCAGTCCATCTGAAATACTCATAGAAAAAGCCATTAATACAATCATCAAAAATGCTGGAAACCATTCAGTCAGGTCCGTTAAATCAATGTGACGAATATTCTCCATCATCATGCAACCAGTGATAATAATTACTGGTGACAAGGCTGAGCTAGGAATAAATGACAACAATGGGATAGCAAATACAGCCACAAAAAATAAAAGCCCGACTGTTACTGCAGTCTTTCCAGTTCTACCTCCTTGTTGAATTCCAGTTGAGCTCTCTGCTGCTGGAATAGTTGGACTAGTTCCTAAAACACTTGATAACAACATAATAATTCCATTAACTCTAAAAACTCTTTTAAAATCTTTTGAAGTTAGACCCGTTAAAATACCATTAAAAAGTCCCATTGACTCAAAAATTAAAATCATTGCCAAAGAAAAAGTTCCCAAAATAAATTCTGTCATAAACATAGACGAAAAATCTAATTTCCCAACAATGGATGGATAATTTTTAATAGCAGATAGTGTAAACATGTTCTCAGCTTTAGGAACTAGTTTAAATAAATTAGCCACAACTGTGGTTAAAATGATCCCAATAAAAAAACTTCCCTGTACATTTCTCAACAATAAGAATAACGTCACCAGTAAAGAAGCCAATGTCAGCAACAATAGCGGCGATTGAAATGAATTCAAGGTCATAAAAGTATGCTCACCTCGCACTATTACTCCACCATTTTCCAATCCAACTATCACTAAAAAGATACCGATTCCAGCCGTGATTCCATGTTTTAAACTTTCAGGCACTGCTTCTACCAAAAGTTGAGTCAGTGGTGTAAATGCTACTAATAAATAAATCAAACTGGCGCAAAAACTAGCAGCTAGCGCTTCTTGCCAACTCATTTTCAACGAATAGACAAGCGTGTAAGTGAAAAAAGAATTGACTCCCATCCCCGTTGTAATTACGATAGGCACTTTTCCTATAATACCAATGGCTAAGCAGCCAATAACTGATATAAAGATAGTACCAAAAACACTGAGCTCCGGCGGGATTCCGGCCTCTGCTAAAATCATTGAATTAACAATAATCACATAAGAAATCGCAAAGAAAGAGGTCAAACCAGCTAATATTTCTTTTTTTAGATCCACATTTTTTTCAATCATACTCACTTGCTCCTTTATTTTTAAACACAAAAAAGTACAGACGAATGGCTTGTTGCCCACCCACCTATACATAAAGATTTTTTGTATTAAGTTGTTAACCGATATATAATGTAACATCAAATCGTTCGGAAAGCAAGCGCTAACTGCTATTTCTTTTTAAAAGCCGATTTTATATTTTGAAATCTCTTAAAGTGAGCATATCAGTAGCTATTTTATCAATAAAAAGATTAAAATAATTGCCACCAATACCTGACTCGTCCCTATTGCGCCTCCTAGTGCCATTGCTTTTGGGCCTTCTTTAATTAAATCCTTAAACTTAACACGCATTCCAATTCCAGCTAATGCAATAATTTCAAACTGACCACTGATTGTCTTAGCCGTCAGTGAAACAATTTCTGGAATAGGGGTAAATGAAATCAACAAGCAACATACGAAGAAAACACTGATAAACCAGGGAATCCCTACTTTTGTTTGTTTTTTACTTACCGAATTAGTAAATAGTGGTCCTTTATCCGTTGTATTCATTCTTGAAAAGCTTAAAGCGACTCCTACCAGTAAAATAATTCTTACGATTTTAAAAATAGTGGCAATCTGGGTTACGTCATCATTTACAAGCTTTCCTGATGCAATAACCTGACCAATTGACTGTAAAACACCGCCAATCACCGCACTCGTCGGCATTGTTTGGTGCTGATATAAAAAACTGGTCAGTAACGGTAGAACAACCATCAAGACTGTCCCTGTCAAATTTACAATTGTAATAGAAATCCCCTTATCCTTATCATCCGCTTCTAGTATGGGACTAACTGTTCCGATGGCCGATGAACCACAGACAGCATTTCCGGCGCACATCAAAAGAGAAAATTTTCGACCAAAACCAAACCATTGCCCTAATTTATAAGCAATAATCATGGTAGCTACCATTTGGCAAATAATAAAACTTATTCCTCGTATCCCGACACCCATTACATCCGTAATATTTAATGTCAGACCTGTCAACGCAATTGAATATTCTAATAACCTGCTTTCTGAGAATCTTACTCCATTAGCCAAGCTTTCTCTATTTAAAAACGTATTGCCAAATAAAATCCCTAAAAGAATCGCAAACAATGCCCCTCCTATCTGAGGAACCAATTTACCAATTCCTTGAGCGACTATTGCAATTGCCAAACAAGCTCCAAAGCCTAACCAAACTTTTTTTAGCCAACCTACTATTTTTTGCATCTACAACACTCCTATATTCTTACTCATCTAACTACTATAGTGCTAGAGTATCATGAAATTAGAATAAAAAGAAATTATAGATTATAATATAACTATAAAAAATAATTATAAAGGAGCTACCATGTTAGATTATCGTTATGACACTTTTCTTGTTCTTTGTAAAGAACAAAACTATACAAAAACAGCTGAAAAATTATATATTACTCAACCCGCTGTCACGCAGCATATCCAATGGTTGGAACAAAAATATCACACTAAATTAGTGACCTATCAACATCGAAAAATTAACTTGACCTCTACTGGACAGCTACTTTACGATTATTTGAGAAACCTACAAGCTCAAATAAATAAAATTGAAAGTAATTTATTAACTAACCATGCTACTAGTAGAACACTCAATTTTGCGACGACACTTTCCATTGGTGATCACTTATTACCCCAGATTATTAGAACCTTTGCCGAATCAGACCCACAACTAAATATTTCTTGTCAAGTAGAAAATACTGAGCAAATATTAGCTCAACTCCAAGATGGTCAGATTGATTTTGCATTAGTTGAAGGAAACTTTCCCAAAAGTAAGTTCAGCTATTTTGAATTATCGTCTCAACCATTTATTGCAATCGCTTCAAGTAATAGCAATCTTGACTCATCTGTAACTTATCAGCTGGCAGAGTTATTTCCTTATACCCTAATAACTCGTGAAAAAGGCTCTGGTTCAAGAAAGATTCTCGATAACTTGCTATCCGAACAAAACTATGGCGTAGATGATTTTTCTAGATTATTCGAACTAGGAAGCCTTAACAGTATTAAAGAGCTGGTTAGATACAATTTAGGAATAGCCTTTCTTTATGAAGAGGTGGTTAAAAAAGAGCTAGCTGAACAGCTTTATCAAAAAATTAATATTGATCGACTAGATCCTTCTCACAGTTTCTATTTCATCTATTTGAGGGACAGTCTATTTGAAGCAGAATTCATTCAGATCTTTCAAATGATTCAGGCTATTAACTAGTTTAAACTATCTTTATTTAGACTCTCTGAGTTATAATAAACTAACATAATCACCAATTTATCTATTCATTCAAGGAGGATAACTAACCATGCCAGAAAATAAGGAACAACGTATTCCAGAAATTATGACTGACCTTAGAAAAGACATTATTAAAGTGCCAGCTGTCATTCGTAAGTGCAGCGGCATTCGAATATTTGGCCGACGAATCAAATCAATCGTCTATTCAACTGATATTGCCATTATTCGCAACATCGATGCTGATGCAGTAATTGCTGTTTATCCTTTCACACCTCATCCAACCATTACCAAAAGCATTACTGAAGCAGCTGATATTCCAGTTTTTTCTGGAGTAGGTGGTGGACTAACCCAAGGTAAACGTTCAGTTCAAATGAGTATTTTTGCAGAATCCCAAGGGGCAATCGGTGTTGTTGTCAATGCACCAACACCTAAAGAAACAATTGAGTCAATTGCTGAAGTGGTTGATATTCCTGTAGTCGGAACCATTACTTCTCTTTTTACAAATGTTGAAGAACGGTTAAATGCCGGTATTTCTATTCTCAATGTTAGTGGTGGCAAAGATACAGCTAGTATTGTTCGAAAAATTCGTGAAGATTATCCAGATATTCCGATTATTGCTACAGGTGGTCCAACTGAAGAAGCTATCCTCGAAACAATTGAAGCAGGTGCTAATGCTATTACTTATACTCCTCCATCAAACGGACAACTTTTCAGTAAAAAAATGGATGTTTATCGCGATCAAGAAAAACAAAACGCCAACTCACTTGACTAAAATAAGAGGGTGAGACAAAAAAGTCTCACCCTCACTTATTTTACCACTATTAAAAAATCAACATGCCGCAAAAGTCTGCTCACTATACTTCTCAGCAAGTAAACTTAACAACCGTTAAAACGCTACATGCTGTTTTATTGCTTCAGTACTCCAGTTCCTAATCTTTTAAGTTCTTGTTGCCAATTTATTAAGCGTCTCTGCAATCTCCACCACTTCAATAGCTTCATCCATTTGTCCTAATTCTTTTAACACAATTCCTTTTAGCATATAAAGATCGCTCAAGCGGTAATAACTTTTCTTTTTTTGACTCCATAAGATACCTTGTTCAATGTATTCCATCGCTTCATCGTAAGTTTTCAAATCCTCAAAACTAGCAGCAATATTTTGAAATACTTTAATTAGCTCTAATGTTTCACGCTTATTGATGTCATTATAAAATTGAACGATACTCCGTTTCATAAATGACAGACCTAATTCAAATTTTCCTTGATTATAATAAATTAGCCCTATTTCGCTTAGCAACATAACCTCCATGTCAGTTGCATGCTTTTTTTGCCGATTATAGGTATGATTTAATCCTTCTTGTAAAATTGCTAATGCTTCTGCTGAATCAGGCTGACTAAAACTCAAGCTACATCCTTTATAATAGGCATATTCTTGCAATTCTAATTTAGTTTTGAAAACCTCTGTCTCTAGACTATCAATTTCTGAAATCGTCGTACTCAATTCCTTAATTTGTTTACTATGTTTATATTGTTTTAACAATTCTAACCAATTGTTTACAGGTATTTTAGCTGCCTCTTCTCGTGTTAACACATAATTAACGGAGACGTTCAATTTTTCACAAATCTTTTGCATAACTAACACGTTAGGAACAACATCATTATTTTCTATACGACTTAGCATTCCTTGTGAACAAATATCTTTAGCTAGTTCACCTTGTGATAAAAAACGATCTCTACGTAATTCCTTAATAACATGTCCATAAGTGATTGAGTTATACATTGTTCGGTCTCCTTTTCGTGGGCAATGGATTTTATTTTTTACTACTTACATATTATAAGATATTTTTTCACGAAAATGGTCTCAACTTTTCAGAAAAACTTCTTATTTTTTGAGACAAATCCCTACGCTACCACCTTTTAAAAGAACGTTTTAAAAACTAAATTCAGATAAGTATACTAAAAATCTTTATTTAAAAATAATTAACAACTCCATAATAAATAACCGTTAAATAAACTAAATATTCATCTAAAAAAGAAAAAAGACGTATTTTTCCGTCTTTTTTCCTTTTCCAAGCAAATTTAAGTAGTTACTTGAATGTATATTTCTATTGAACCATCTGGATTATACTTTTCATAGTCAACTAGATAAACTCTGTGCAATTGCCCCTCATCCTCTAGCGCCCAAATTTTCTGCCATGCTTGATAGACGCTCATTTCTTGAGTTGTATCGACCTTAAAAGTACGATAATTAGCAAATTTATCAACCTCTATCTTCTCAGTCGTTACAATTGATTCCGTCGCAATCGATAGAGTATAATCTCCCTTATAGTCACTTTCAAATTTATGATACACGCCATACATGGTAGTCGACTCTGCTAATTGCTGAGTAGCATCCTGCCAAACTTTTTGAATCTTTTCACCCATCTGCCCATCTGTAAAATTATTAGTTACTACCTGTGCCAAAGCATATAACGTCATTTTCATCACACTCCTTTTCTACTTTCAATTATAAAAAAACTAAGTTGACATCAGTCTGTCAACTTAGTTGGTATATATTTTTCCCATCTGCTCTATCGCTTGAAGATGGGCTAATTTCAAAGTATTTGGTTTCAAAACCTTCACTGCCGCTCCAAACATTAACAAAAAGGGGATTAAATTCTTGTCTAAGTCTTCTTCAAACTTAACTTGGATTTCTCCTGATGGTAATCTCTCTAATTCCTTCTCAGTAAAAAAATCATATAACTTACCTAATTCCTTCTCAGGAAACAAACAAATCACTTGTTGTCTCTCTTGACTAACACCCGCATCGAAACTATTCTGGTTCGTACTCTCAGCTATTTTGTCAGTTGATTCTTGTAACTCTCTAATACGTGTCAGCTTGAACGCTCGCTCATCTCTTCTCAATTCACAATCAGCAATTAAATACCAACTGCCATTCTTTAGGATGAGTTGCCGGGGGCTAATTTTTCGAGTTGTTTTTTGTCCATTAGCGGATACATATGAGATTGTCGCTTTTAATCCTTGTGTCATTAGTTGCTGAAATTTAGCGAGTTTTCTTTTAGTGTCATTTTCAATTATTTGTCGGTGCAACGTTCCCTGTCATAAACTCACTTGAAACTCTTCTGGCTCATTCATGATTAATAGGCGTAACTTTTCGGTAATCTCTTGACCTAATCTATTTTCTGTCAATAACTCATTTTGCAACTCTAACGCTCTAATAAGCCATACCTTTTCCTCTTCAGAAAAAGTATAAGTACGAAGCTTAAACGTATCCATCAATTGATAGCCACCCTCGTTTCCATGTACAGCAACAATTGGAAAACCAGCTGTTTCCAAAGACACGATATCACGATAAATAGTCCGCTTAGAAACATCAAAACGAGCAGCCATTTCTTTAGCCGTTACGAGAGGATGATTTAGCAACATCACAATAATAGCTAATAAACGCTCTATTTTCATTTATTCCTCCTGATCTCACTAAAAATTTTCTTAATAATTAATTTGATTAGGATGACTAATTTAACAACTCCGTCTGTATTTTTTTAGGCAGTTTAGCAAAAACAAGATCGTATGAACCTTTCAAAAAGGCTAATAGCTCCGCTTTTTCAAAGGTTGATTGATTCAAAATAATTGAATTCCAATGAGTTTTGTTAGCGTAGTAGCCTGGAATAATCCATTCATATTGCTC
The DNA here is from genome assembly GCF_059621045.1 of Vagococcus sp. WN80Y. Taxonomy (NCBI): domain Bacteria; kingdom Bacillati; phylum Bacillota; class Bacilli; order Lactobacillales; family Enterococcaceae; genus Vagococcus; species Vagococcus sp. WN80Y. The sequence goes on along the minus strand of NZ_JCAQHY010000149.1, from coordinate 17,992 downwards.
ACGTAACTCCTCATTACGTTCTGGCACTCCCTTTACAGTCATCACTAGCTGTCCTGTTTTATTTTCACCAATCATGCAAAAACATTTACTCATGATTTCGAAGTATTCACATTCCCAAGACTCACGATAGCTAGTCTTTACTCCCACCCACTTTTGACTTTCTGATTGTAAGTAAGCTATTAATTCTTTCATTATTTGGCCTCCAAACTGGCAAAAATACTTAGCAAATTACCATCTAAATCTTTAATAATAGCGTACCTTTGTCCCCAGAAAGCATCCCAAGGCTCTTTAAAAAGATCATAGCCAGCCTCTTTCATTTTTTTTGATAAGTGATTCACTTCTTCAACGGAGTCACATAAAAAAGCTAATTCCAACTTGTCACCTTGACTCTTTGGTTCAAATCCATATATCCCAGCAATCATCTCACGCGTATTTAACGAAATTCTTATTCCTTGATTAGCCAATTCGACATAGTTTTGTGTCGGATCACCGATTACTGAAAAACCAAAAACCTCATAAAATTCAATTGCTTTTGCCACATCACTGACAATAATTCCCACCATATCCAATTTCATCATTTTCTCCCTCTCTCTTCTCGTCTTCTCATTAGTCTAATGGACCACGAACTAATTGTCTTGGATAATTACGACAACTCTGCTGAACTTCTGTCGGAGTTAAGCCACTAATCAATTTAAACCGCCTCGTAAAGTGAGCTTGGTCATAATAACCATTACTTAACGCCACCTCAGTCAGGCTCATCTTAGGAATTAAAATTAGCTTCTTCAACGTTTTTTGGAAACGTAAAATATCATAAACCTCAAAAGGAGAAAGTCCCGTCTCCTGACGAAATAAACGTTGAATTGACCGTTCAGAAATCACTTCTCGTTGAATAATGTCCCGGTAATCAGCATGTAAAATACAGTTATTTATAACATTTTTTATTAAACTTGATGATGATTTAGTTTGAGACAAGTGCTTCAAAAAAAATTGATTAAATGCTAACATCAATTGATTAAGCGTTGGCCCCTTCTCTACTTCCTTAGATAGGAATTCTTTAAATTCAGCAAAACCATCCCACTCACTTAACAATTGATCTTTCGTTTGAGTCAAATTACCAGAAAGCCACTTTCTCAAAGAGTTCAAGTAACATCTAATTCCTAGAAAAATTTCACCTGATTGGCTCGTTGACATAAAGTACCGTGTACTAGGACCACAATAACGAAGTTCCTTAAAAGTCATATCCGGCGTGAACGTTAGAATAAAATCAGCACATAAATCGGGAATGACTCTCTCCATCTGAATAGAAGTCTGTGGCATACTGATCCAATAACAATCAATATAGGGACACAGCGCTTGAGCCGGTTTAACTTCATAATAGTGATTAGTCAGTTCATGCCAAATAATAGGTTTAAATCCACTCATTTCCGTCCCCCTTTCTTTAATGCTTATTATAAACGAAGTACTCCTCATTTCCTATTAAGACTCACAAGTCTATTTATATTCTAAAAAATAAAGAGAGTAAGACAATTGTCTCCCCCTCTAAATGACTAACAGATAGTTAGCCATACATTATATTTTGAGCAAAAAAGCTAGCTATTACAGTATTCATTTCATATTGTTTCAACTTATCATCAAAATAAAGCCCAAAAAATTATTTAACATATGTGCAAAGATACTGGCTTCAATCAGCTTTGTTTTCCAATAAATTACACCAAATCCCAAAGCCATTATAAAGTAAACTAAGAAACTTAGTAGGTCTGTCGGCATATGAAATAAAGTAAAAACTACTGCACAAACTAGAACACCAAGACGTTCAAACTTCTTAAAAATCACAGAAAAGACGCCACGAAACATTACTTCCTCCGTGATAGGTGCTAAAATAACTATCGAGATAAACATTGTTACCCTAGATGAGTTTGTGAATAGCCACTCTAAACTTTCTTGATTCGCAGTGTTAAAGTTAGGTGTAAAATAATTAATTAACTGCTCGAGAATTGTTGAGGCAATTACTAACAGCACACCATAAACAACCATCTGAACTAACTCTTTTTTGGAAAATGGCTTACTGGTGAAAAACGTCACATTTTGACGCTTAAACAACCATAGAATAAAAATGAAAATGGCCACTTGAATCACATTAATAAACCACGGATAATATAGATTATGCATTATCTTTTCTATCCAAGCATCTCCATTCGTTGATGTCAATTCATTACTTATTTCAATACTCTTCTTCGCTATTTGCGGAAGTAACGCAACCCCTTGTCCAACAAAATTAAGAAACCAATAAAGAACTAACAGCACTACTGCATAGCCTATGGGGATTTCCTTCATATTACGTTGATTTTCTGGTAACTCTTGTAGTAACATTTCTTTCACCATCCTTCTTTTCGATTATAACGCAAATAATAACACTGATACAAGTCTCTCAATACGTTTTCAAAGGCAAAAAAAGAAGCGAGACGATTTGTCCCACTCCTTTTAAATTGATTAATGGCTACATCATACCGCCCATGCCACCCATACCTGGATCCATACCTGGCATTGCTGGTCCTGCTGGTTCTGGTTGATCAGCAATCACTGCTTCAGTTGTTAATATTAGCGCAGCAACACTTGCCGCATTTTGTAAAGCAGAACGTGTCACTTTAGTTGGGTCAACAATCCCTGCTTCGATCATGTTTACCCACTCATCCGTAGCAGCATTAAAACCAACACCGGTTTCTACTTGTTTTAATTTATCAACTACAACTGATCCTTCATGACCAGCATTATCAGCAATTTGACGAATTGGTTCTTCAAGGGCACGCAAGACGATGTTGATTCCTGTTTGCTCATCACCTTCTGCTTTTAATTCCGCCACTTTATGAGAAACGTTTACTAAGGCAGTTCCGCCCCCTGAAACAATTCCCTCTTCAACAGCTGCACGTGTTGCATTTAAAGCATCTTCAATACGCAATTTAAGCTCTTTTAATTCCGTTTCAGTTGCAGCACCTACTTTAATTACAGCAACGCCGCCTGATAATTTAGCTAGACGTTCTTGTAATTTTTCACGGTCAAAGTCAGATGTTGTATCTGCAATTTGTGAGCGGATTAACCCAACACGATCTTCGATTGCTTGTTTGTCTCCAGCGCCCTCAACAATTGTTGTATTATCTTTATCAACAACTACAGTCCGAGCAGTTCCAAGAGCCTCAATTGTTGCATCTTTCAACTCTAATCCTAAATCTTCAGTGATCAATGTGCCGCCTGTTAGAGTCGCAATATCTTCTAACATTGCTTTACGACGATCGCCGAAACCAGGCGCTTTAACAGCTGCTACGTTAAAGGTTCCACGAATTTTATTTAATACTAACGTTGGTAAAGCTTCCCCATCAATATCATCAGCTATGATCAACAATGGTTTATTTTGTTGTAAAATTTGTTCTAATAACGGCAAAATATCTTGGATATTAGAGATTTTTTTGTCTGTAATCAAAATGTATGGATTATCTAAGACTGCTTCCATTTTATCGTTATCAGTTACCATATATTGAGATAAATAACCACGATCAAATTGCATTCCTTCAACGACATCTAATTCAGTTTCAATTCCTTTAGATTCTTCTATTGTGATAACGCCGTCGTTTCCAACTTTATCCATCGCAGCAGAAACTAATTCACCGACACGCTCATCACCAGAAGAAACAGCCGCTACTTGTGCGATAGATTCTTTTGAATCAACTTTAACTGAAATTGCATGCAATTCTTCAACTGCTGCTTTTGTCGCCTTTTCAATCCCTCGGCGAATGCCAATCGGATTAGCGCCCGCAGTTACGTTCTTAATTCCTTCACGCACAATTGCTTGTGTTAATAACGTCGCTGTTGTAGTACCGTCACCAGCGATATCATTAGTTTTTGAAGCAACTTCTGAAACAAGTTTTGCGCCCATGTTTTCAAAGTGATCTTCTAATTCAATCTCTTTCGCAATCGTTACCCCATCATTAGTGATTAGTGGTGAACCGTAAGCTTTTTCTAATACAACGTTACGTCCCTTTGGTCCTAATGTTACTTTTACTACGTCAGCCAATGTATCTACACCTTTAACCATTGCTGCGCGAGCATCTACTGAAAATTTAATATCTTTAGCCATTATTTCTTTCACCTCATCATAATATTTTTAATTCCTAAAAATGTTTTTAATGTTTAGTCAACAATTGCCACGATATCTTTTTCGTGAACGATTAAATAGTCTTTACCTTCGTATTTAACTTCTGACCCAGCGTATTTTTCAAACATCACTTTGTCACCGACTTTAACGGATAAGGTCATTCTTGTGCCATTTTCTAACACTTGGCCATCACCAACAGCGATTACCTCACCGGTTTGTGGTTTTTCTTTAGCTGCCGAAGTCAATACTAAGCCACCAGCGGTTACTTCTTCTTCTTGACCTACTTCAATAACAACACGATCATTTAATGGTTTTAACACTGTAAATCCCTCCACTTTATAAGTCTATAGTTAATTCAATTAGCATTTAGCACTCTTTTGTACCAAGTGCTAACTCACTCTTATATAATACTCATTATTTAGTTTTTTTGCAAGAAATATGGTAAAAAAGTTTTTAATTAGTTCTTAGACTCAATTGTGCTATACTTTAATTTAAAGAAAAGCCTTATAACGGAGGTCAAATATGACATTAAAGAAGTACACGACAACTCAGATATTAATCTATTTGGTCGTTTATTTTAGCCCAAGCTTACTAAGACCCTTTGATTCTAGTAATACTTTAATCACTACTTTTACAACCATTAGCTATTTAATCGGTGCTGGTTCAATGATTTTTTTAAGTCACTCACTCAACGAATCTCCTCAAATTGAAGAAAAAAGAGCGCCTCATTCAACAGTCATCACTTGGGGATTTTACGGCGTATTTTTAGCTTTTATCACCCAGATTGCCACTGGAACAATTGAACAGCTTATTTGGCAAACTGGTTCCTCACAAAATACCCAGGTTATTGCTCAATTAATTCGTGATTCTCCATTTTTTTTACTAGCAGTCACAATCGCTGGACCTATTATGGAAGAGTTCATTTTCCGTCGCTGCATCATCGGTTTTCTAAATCAATACATGGCGACTTTATTAGCAGCATTAATCAGTTCAACCCTCTTTGCATTAGTACACGCGGATGGTCATCTCCTTGTTTACTTCTCCATGGGGATGGTATTTTACTTCTTGTACAAAAAAACCGGCAGTATATGGACTTCCATCATCTCTCATTGCTCGATGAACTTTTGCGTAATGTTGATCCAACTAACACTTGCATAAACGACTCAGTTCTAATCATAGTTCACAGAGAAAAACGACACCCAATTAAAGCTAGGTGCATGTAACTTACTAAATTGAGTTACTACCCGACAAGTGAAAACTTGTCGGGATTTTTCTTGTCTTTAAATCTCATCTAACTTTCCAACAAATCGGTAGTAAATATCAATTTGCTGGGTTCGCCTGCCAGTACTTTTGTCTGGTTTATGAATTTCAATTCGAGTAATGAGTTCATTCACAATGCTAGGTGTTAAGCTTTCAAGCGTAGTGTATTTTCGGACAATTTCAAGAAATTTCTGGATGTTCTCTATGTCTTCCTTTTGTTTAGAAAGTCGTGTTTCTAGTCCATCAACTTCTTGTTTTAATTTGGATTGCTCAAATTCATAATCTTTGGAAAGAATAGTAAAGCGCTCATCTGAAAGTTTGTCCGAAACACTATCTTCATATAGTCGCTTGATAATGTTATCAAGCTCACTTGCTCGTTTCTTTGCTTCTATTATTCGCTTTTCGGCTTTCCTTAACTCTTTTTTCTGTTCAGTTTTGGCTTGTTTGGATAAGCTTTCAATAAATTGTTCTTCATGCCGTTTTAAAAAGTTAATTTTTTCATTTACATCAGTTAAAACAATATCAATTAGTTTCATTTCACGGATATAATGAGCGTTATCACAAATAGAATTATGTCTACTATAACCATTGCATACATATCGCTCTTGATTTGGTGAAACACTTTTTCCAGTACAAAAGCAATGACGAGTTTTACAGTCAGCACAAAAGACTAAGCCAGAAAATAACCCCACACGGTCGGCTTTAGTGTTCCGACGTCTTTGTTGTCTCATCTTTTGTACAAGGTCAAAAGTTGCTTGGTCAATAATTGGCTCATGAGTATTTTTAAAAATTACCCAATCTTTCGGGTCGTTCCAGATTTGCCTTTTATCTCGATAAGACTTCGTATGAGTCTTAAAATTTACGGTATGGCCTAAATACTCAGGGCGTTCTAATATTTTTACTACAACCGTACACCCCCATTTGCATAATGGACTAGCCGACTCTGCTTTATACTCTTTGATGGTTGGAATACGTTCCTCTTTAAGCTTTTTAGCAATCTTATGCGGTCCAAATCCGTTAGCACAGTAGCTAAAAATCTTTCTCACAACTTCAGCAGTTGGCTCATCTATTAACAAATGATTTTTGTCCTGTGGGTCTTTTTTGTAACCAAATGGAGCATGAGAGGAAAGCCGTGCACCAGATAAACCCTTGGCACGTTTTACGGCTCGAATTTTTTTGCTCGTATCCTTAGCGAAGAACTCATTGAAGACGTTTCTGAACGGGGCGAAGTCAATTTCGTTAGCGTCTTGAGTCTCAGAGTCTACGCCGTCATTAACTGCAATAAAGCGAATATCTAACTTTGGAAATAGAATTTCTGTATAGAGCGCTACTTCAGCGTAGCTTCTTCCGAATCGTGATAAATCTTTAACCACAAAGGTTTTAACCTCACCGTTATTGATTAGGCCTAAAGCTTCTTGAAAGCCTGGGCGATTAAAGTTAGTTCCTGAATAGCCATCATCTACAAAAAAGCGCGTGTTATAAAGCTTATTCTCACGAGCAAATTTTTCTAACATGGCTTTCTGATTGGTAATTGAATCACTATCGCCTTGACTACCGTCGTCTTGTGAAAGTCGAACGTAAAGCACAGTAATTTCTTGTTTGCCTTTATTCCTCCTAGAAAGATTATGATTTTGAATTGTCAATGTACGTTGTAAGGTTTCTAAATTCATGATGTTTTTCTCCTTTCGAAGAAGTCATGAAAACCCTACGGCTACCTACTATTATACCATTTTTAGGGTCTGATTTACAGCGGTAGCCGTATGTTTCAGTGTTATTTATTTATCTTTTTCAAGCTCTCTTAACATTAAGGTAAGGAGAATATTAGCAATATTTCTATTTGAACTATCTTCTAAAAACGAATTGATAATATACGTTTTTTTACCGTCTTTAATTACCTTGGTTGAGTGTTTTTTATATGTTTTGTTCGTCATCAGCCTCGCTTTCATTTCGATAGACAAAACCACTAAATTCATCCAGTGTTAAGACTTCAAACAGTTGCCAATAGTTATTTAGTTCAGTGGTCAGTTTATTCTTAATCGCTAGCTTGCGTTTTTCGTCTGGTACAAGCCAAATAACGAGTGGAAAAATTCCATGGATATTTTGCTCAATACCTGAATTATAGTAGGCAACAAACTGTTTACTTTTGTTCAAGATTCGGGTTAAACTCTCTGTGTTACAATCTAGCTCAACCATATACAGGTCTTCGTATTCATCTAATATTAAATGGACGAATAAGTCGGGTTTTAGGTATTGTGCCACGCCACCATTTTGTGGGTACGATCGCCAGCATTGTGGTTCAAACTCGACTTTCTCTAGTTTCATATTTTCAAACTCACGATCTAATTCTTTTAGCTGGGTATATACTTCTGTAATTGCTAACGTGTGCTTCAAGTGATTTGAACTTGGTTCATATGCATTACGGCGAGAATCGTTAATTGTATCGTCAACTTGCTTGAGTAGCTTCACACCAGTATTAGCTAGTGTGAAGACATGCGAACCAGAGCCAGCTCGTGAACCGCCGATTCTTCTATCTAAATGGCGAATGAGTTTTAAGTCGCCAAGCTTCTTAGTGGTTCGGTTGGCTCGGCGTAAACTAGTGGCTTCGGTTGGACTATCTGAAAAGAACAATCGGGCAATTTGTTTGTTGCTGGCGTAGTGAGTAAGGTAGAGTAATTTTAGTATTTCAATGTCTAATTCGTTTAAATTTTTTATTATATTTTTCATGGTGGTTTCCTCCGTAATTTAGTAATAAAAAGCGTAGTAAGTCGTGTGCAAATAGGCCGTTAAAAGTCAGTTTTAACAGTAGTTTGCTTGGAATTGTTCATCAGCGCGACCCGCAAAGCGATACGCTAATAAAATTTAAGTTGTTTTACGCTTTTTTCTGCCAATATCCTTGATTGGCTCGCTATCTTTTTTCTGGTCATTGAAGCCGAGTAGCTCCATAAATTCTGCTTCGATTTCTTTTGACCCTCGACCATAATTTTGCATACTCTGGTTGTAAATTTCGGTCATCTCTCTGATTGGTTTTATCGGCGGATAGGATTTTCCAGATAACCAACCAGTCATTTTTCCACCTACTAACAAGTTAGCGTACAAGTGGTAGCGTGGTAGTTTGTAAAAATCGAGAGCGGTCAGTCCGTCAGATAGGTTAGCCATTTGTTTGGCGTCATCCATTTCTAAACCAAAGCAAATTTTATTCTTGCAGTTGGCATCAATTCCAGCTTTAATTTCAGGCGATAATTGGTGGCGGTATTGGTGGCTCAGCGTTAGTCCAATACCAAGTCCACGACTTTGGCTCAAGGCGTCTGATAAATCGGTTGGTAGCCTCAAGTAGTCTTGTAGCTCATCAATTATGATTGAAATAAAGTGACGTTTCTCGAGCTTAATCTCAGCTCTTTTTAAAGCGAATACCCATGTCAAACCAACTAGCAACGAGCCTATTAGCTTAGCTGTCTCATTGCCTATTACGCCCTTATTTAACTTGACCAAAATAATTCTCCGCTTGCAGAAGAGGTCGGTTAACACGAATTTAGAGTTTAGCTGACAAATCGTATTTCTAAGTTGTGGCAATAATAAAAATTGACGTGTTTTATTTAAAACAGGTGCAATAAGTTGTGATTTTTCGCCACTCGACAAGTTCTCAAATGACTGCCAAAATGGCTCAACTCCTAAGGGGTCTTGAATATCTTTTAAAATCTTATCTCGATACTTTTTATCTGTTAAAAGCGGTGTAAGCATAACTAAACTAGCATTCTTTGTTTTGGCAAGCGTTAGTAACGCATTAGACAGTACGTCTTGACTCCGAATACCCCAGTTGTCTTTGAATATATCCTTAAACACTGAAAGAATCGAGTCAGCAACTAGTTCAGGTGGAACACCAGCATCTATAAGCGAGAATGGGTTAAACCCAACTGGAGAATGAGAGGAAGGGTCAATTACTACTACATCATTTTTACGGTGCTCTGGTAAACGTTCTAGCAAGTCATTCACGAGGTCTGTTTTTGGATCAATTAGCAGAATGCTACGTCCTGTCTTACAATCATCAAGTGCAAGCGTCAATAAGATGTTGCTTTTGCCTGAGCCGGTTGGTGAGGTTAATACGGTATGCTGTAAAGCAGATTGTTCTGAAATTGCTAGTTCTTTTATATCGTTATGGCTACCGCCAGTCACTGTACAACCAAAGGCTCTTGGTGCTCTTGACTTTAGCCATAAAGGTGGTAAATTAAGTTTAGGGGTTACGCTACATACTCCTGGAAGTTCTTCGCTGTCAAATGGTGTAAGCCAGAAACAGCCAAGCTCTCGGGCGGATAATCTTAGCGGATAGTGCCAAGGAGTATGAGCGTGCCCTAATAATGAATTTTTTGTAGATTTTAACGAAATACGAGCACCACTACTTTCTAGTATCCTGAGACTACTAAGCATTAACTGTATTAGTTCTTGCTCTCGTTTTGGACTACCTGAGGCAATCCCTAGCCTAATAACCGATTGAAATTGACTATATTTTTGTTTTTCTTTGAGTAGTTGCTTGTTTTCTGGTGATATTGGCGGTAAATTTCCACAAATAATTTGCCAAACGGTTGCACTTGGGTCAACTAAGTTGTCTGTATTTACTGGTTTAGGTGGGCTAGAAGCTCCCACGATAACTTGTAAACACATTTCCTCATTCTTAGTTAAACTAGCTATAGCGGACAAGCAAGCCCTTGTCATACTGGTTATGTCCGTTGTTTTAAGCGCTAGATTCCGATAAGTAATTCTTAATTCTTTTGTCAATGTCATATCTTTTCTCTTAGCAATTGTTGAATTAGAGAAAGATAGGCTGACGGCATGGGAGTTGAAAATCTTTTTTATTTTTATCTCATCTGCTTCTTCTAAACCTAATAAATATCTAATTTTACCTTTTTCATTTCCTCGAACCTCCCAAACAATTTGTTTTCTTCTAGTTAGTCCAGATAGATGGGTGAGAAGATTAAAAATCTCATCTACTTCAAACGGTCGTTGAAAAACCACCTCACGCCAAACTAATTTATTATATTTTCTTTTCATACATTCACCTCCAATCTTGTTTTACTTTGATTACCCGATAGACGATTACACCAACGGTATATAGCACGATTAGGATAATCCGGATATGCGACACATCTGCAATTAGTCTTGCACCCCAATTTATTAAAATGGCGGCTACAACAAATAGCAGAATGTAGCGGAATATTGTTTTCATTTTTATCAGCAACCTTTCATAGCTTTGTCCTTTCTTGTTAGCTGCATGCTGGGTATTTAAACAGAATATACTTAGAAAATGCAAACTTTCGATGAATTGAATTTGAGCCGATGCGAAAGCTGTTTACAGATTAAAACAGGCATAAACTGCACGTGTTTGTCCGGTGTAGTTTTTAATACCACGTTTTCACTTACGGTGGTATTTCCGGCTCTTTTTCTACTTCATTTTTTAATCCAGCGATTAGAGTGAAAGGCTTACCCCAGTGAATATAAAAACTTTCTAAATTTTTGCTAGTTGGAGCTGAGAACTGCTCTTGTTTTATTTCTTCGTATAGATCGTTGAAATTGAAACTCTTATTCATGATTAACTCACATCCTTTAAAGGGAGGTGCTAGCCATAAAGCCAGCACCATATTTTAGTTTTTTATATCATCAGTCATCTTTCCTTGAAGTATCATGCATCATTTGCCTAAATACTTGGTAGCGTGCATCTGACCTTGCCTTAGCTTCGAGATATTGAGCCATGCGAATTTCATCATCGGTATACTGGCTTTCAATTGGCTTAGAATCTTTATGTTTACTGTCTAATTTATCAAACATAAACTCCATAATGACAACTGCTATAATGGAAACACCTAGCACACATATTAAAAGTAAATTTTCATTCATTTTGATTTCCTCCTTATAATAAATCTTGAGCAGTTAAATACGTAAAATAGTCAGCAAGATATTGCAAACGGCCACTGGCTTCTGGATTTTGCATGGACAGTTCGACAGCCTGTAAAGAGATGCTAGAAACTTTCTGCATACCATCTGAAAGAATTAGCTCACGAGCGGTATTTTTCTTTAATTGACCTTCCACTTGACGAGCCAGCTCTAAAGAATCGGTCTTAAGAATTAACTGCTGGGTTGGTGCTGTTATCTCATTACTTACATTTACACTTGATAGAAAACTTGCTAAATTATTTGTTGGTATTGTCATGATGAGAACCTCTTTCTTTTAAGTTTTTTAGCATTCGCGAATTGCTTAATGTAATCATATTATTATTTACTATTTACGTGAAGGAAAGCCTAGTGATAAAATTAAGAATACAGAAAGAACATTCATGGAATAAATATGGAAAAGGTGATCTTAAAATGCAAGACAATAGGTTGGTAAATTTTATTAAATTACTCAGAAAGTGTTATAGGTATCCAGAATCTACACTGCCAATTGAAATATTAGACACTCTATTTGAAAAACTAATTACTTTTGTTCCTCAAGAAATATATGATACTCATAAGGACTGGAAAACTGAGCGGAAAAACAATGATCGGATGTCGTTTGATATGCTTAATAGCGTTCTTCAAGATATAAAATTGCCACGAAAGTGGCGAAATACATGTAAAAAAATCAAGCCTGAAGATTTTAGTTTTCACTTCTCGCAAATAATAGATGAAATAGAAGTTGGTTTGATAAATGAGATTTTTAAAGATATGATAGAACTTCCTATATTTATCCATAGTAAATATGAGAGAGAAAGAATTAAGAAAATTTATAACGAAGATAAAACAAAGTGTATATTTTTATCAGCACTATTTATAAATGCTGTAATGCATAGTTTAGGAAAGCCAGAAAACCAAGATAGCTTTGATATGGACTTAGTCTATTCATCAAACGAACAAAAAAAGAATCGTTCTAAGGTTCAAAATTGCTTTTCAACTTTATTGTCATCGCCTATTGAAGATTTAGGATATTTAGTGCAAGGAGATCTGTCTTACGTGTATGCTAATATTCTTCAAGAATTGACACCAGAAGATGCAAGAATGTTATCCTACTATATAGATAATCCATATATTTTTAGTTTAATAACAGTTACGATGTTTGATAAAAAAATACTCATATCGAAAGAACCAGAATATTATTCCGACTATTACCAAAACTATAGTTGTCCCGCTGAGCGAAAAGGGAAAAATAAAATCACTGGTTTGGAACATAATTTTCAGAATTTAATAAGACTTGGGATAATAACGAAAGAGAGCAAACGTGTAGAGAATAAAGAGATCGATAGATATGTTGTTATGAGGAAAAATAGGTTGTTTCCAAAGTTTAGCATGAGTACAAAACTGACTTTAAAAGAGAAACGACAGCTATTCATCTTTGGGCATGATATTTCTTGCGCAAGAAGCTTGAATAATCATATAAATAAATTAAATTATTTATTAAGTAAAAATAGAGATTGTCATATCGAAGAGATGTTTTTACACATGGAAATGTTTGGTTTAACTTGGTTTGGTAGAGACTTTCTTGAATATGTTTCCAAAGATAAAATCACTCAACATCGAATGCTGCTATAGTTGCCATATTGACAAAAAACAATTTTTATGTTATTTTATGAATGTATACGTTTAGTATTTTACAAATACACTTGCCTGTATTAGCAGATTTTTATAGTCTGCTGGCAAGAGTAGACTAAATTTATACGAAAGATGTGGTGTTATATTATGCAACAAAATAATAGACTCGTAGAAAAACTAAAGCACAGTGAAGCAAGCTTAAAAATGCGTGACAGTAAAGTTAGATCAAGCGAGCGTCAGCGCATGCTAGAAGAGCTCCTCAAAGAGAATGTAGACTTAGAGGTTATTCAAAGAGTCACTGGGGCTCGAATGAGTTATATTATTGGACAAAAAATCGAAGTTCTTGAAGAGCAGCGAAAAATAGAGCGAGAAATAGAATTAGAAACACTCAAGCAACTTTAAAAGTTAGGAATATAATTCTAACTTTTACCCTTATCTGGAATTAAATAGATAAGGGATTTTCTTTACCCAAAAATAAATAGCCTTGTCTACGTTTCAACAAGGCTATATTTCTAAATAATAATTGTTAGTTCGTGTTAATTATCCTACTTCTTTACGTTTTTTCTTTAATACAGCTACTAACATTCCACCAAGTGTAACAAGTCCACTTAAAAACATGACATAAGTTTCTTTTTCACCTGTAGTAGGTAGATTTTTGCTTTGTTCTTGGTTTGAATTGCTATTTTTCTTAGTGTTATTTGCTTTTTGATCTGTACTGTTGTGGAGGTTAGCTTTGTTTTGGTTGCCACTGCTTGAGTTATTATTATCGGTAGCAGTGCTATTTTCGTTACCTTTATCCTTATTGTCTCCACTTGTATCAGTACCTGAACCAGTACCATCGTTTTCAGTTTTTACTAATATTGTATTGATTGCTTCTTGTAAACCAGCAGCTATTTTATCAACATATTCTTGGCTTAAATTATCCCAATCAACATTTTCACCATCTAACAGTCTTCTAGCTTCTTTTAACCAAAAGCCATTTTTTAGGTATACAGAATCATCGGTAAATTTTGTCCAAGATTCTTCGGTATACTGACTTTTATCACCAATACTATTATAGATAGCTTGTAATTTAGATAAATCTATTTCTGTATTTTCACCCGTAACAGTAATGACTACAGAAACACCCTCTATATCTAACTTAGATATATTATCTTTCAATCTAAAGGTGTAAGTTCCAACTTTATTAGGAGTCCAGCTATTACCGTTAACAACTTCTCCCGTTGCTTCATCATATACTGTGACTAAACCATTTGGCGATTCTCCAAGTGGCATATCTTTTGACGTACCTTCACTAAAATTACGAGTTAATGCAAACGTAACTTTTTCTCCAACTTTTACGTTAGTTTTATCTGTTGTGAAAATATTATCCACAATAGTTTCAGTAGATGTGTAGTTAAATATTACAGATCTTTTATCTGTTTCTTCATTCATGGTAAATTCAACATACGGATGTTCATAACCAGTGCCCGGGGGAGTTAACCAAAGTTTAAAATTAGGAAACTCTGGTGCATCTTCTCTGACAAAAGTGCCATAAGGAACGGTTTTAGTTTCTTCATAAATTGGAGACTGTCCATCATCACCAGGAAGCCAAGCTAAACAAATTAGCGTGTATGTTCCCATTTTTTCTGGAATAGTTTCATTGAGCTGAGATTCTATTGCTTTTAAATCATTTAAAATTCTCGGCAAATTAGAAAGAGCATAGTTATACCAACCATCCCATCCGTTTATTTGAACAAACAGACCTTGGAATTGAGATATTTGGTCAAATTCATGGTAGACATCTAGTAACTTACTTTCAAACTCAGTGCCAGATACTTTAGATTCTAAATCACCATGTAAATTGTATAGCTGACTGAACAAGTCAGCAATCTCTGCATCTTTAGCTAGGTCTTGTTGTCCAGTAGCTTCTGCTACTTCTTTTAAATCAGTTTCTTCCTCTGGTTTAGCTAGATTAGGAACCATTTCAGGGAGGGGGTCTTCTTCCTGAACAGCATCATTGTTTTCTGTACCTTCTAGTTTTAAATCTTCTGTTGGTTCTTTCTCAGCTACCGCTGGGGTAACGTCTTCCGTTGCTGGTGGTTCTTCCATATTTTCCGCAAGAGCTTTAACCGCTCCAATTGCTAAAGGGCAGACTAACATTGCTACTGTGGCAAAATTAGCTAGTTTTTTAACTCGTTTATTGCGGATAAGTCTTGCAATACGTGTGTTTTGTTTCACTCTTCATTTCATCTCCTTATTGTGTTTTAAAACCATTTTCCCATTGAGTAAAGCTACTTTTCACCTCCGTTATTAGACTGTTTATATCGAACGAAATAAGAAGATAACAAAAAACGCCAACCTAACAAAGTAAAAACCTTATTAAATCAGCGTTTTGAAGTAAATATTTATATGTATAATTGCTTAATCAGTTGTCTGTTTTTAACGTTCGATATAAAAACAAATGGCTATATCAAAAGTGTAACATAAATAACTAGGGTTTTAAAGAAATGTTTTTAGGCTTTCGTCTCTTAACTTGGCTATCTCGCAGTGTTTTGTAGACAGAACTCTCACTGACCTTGAGGCGTTGGGCAATGGTTTTAACTGGAAGTGAGTTTAATTGGTATAGGCTAATAATTTGCTGTTTTTTCTTTTCGATTAATGCTGGTTTACCTAATTTAACACCATTTTCTCTGGCTTTTTGTAACCCTTCACGAGTTCGTTGTTTAATATTGTTTAGTTCAAACTCAGCAAATATGCCAAGTAGCTGATACATTAAAACTCCTGTGGGCGTTGACGTATCAATGTTTTCTTTGACACTCACAAACTCAATACCAACTTCTTTTAGTTCTTCTACAATTTTAAGCAGCGTTGAAGTTTTACGGCTTAACCTGTCCATCTTGTAAACGTGAAAAGTTACTTGCTTGCCATCGCTGGCTAATTGTTTAGCTAGACTAATGGCTTTAGCAAGCTCTGGGCGCTCGTCGTCGCTTCCTGACTGTTTCTCTTTGAATAGAGCATCGCAAGTCTGCAAGGCTTCTGTCTGGACGGACAAGCCAAGTTTTTGGCGGTCGTCGAGCGACGAGACTCGTGCATATGCAATACTGATCTTGTCTGGTTCTCTCAATTCATTAAGCTGTTTCTTCTTTGTTTTTACCATGTTGTTGCCTCCAATGTATTAGTTTTGTTGTTACTTCTATATTGTAAAGGCTGTATGGTAAAATAATGTCAACACCGCATTGAAACTGGAGGGCGAAAATGAATAATTTACGAAAAACTATACTGAGTCAAATTTGTTATACTGATTTAGTCTACGGCAGAATAAATAAAAAGCTAAAAACTAATATGTCAAAAGACGAAATTGAAGAATTAGTTTACAAAATCATTGAATCTGAAACGAGCCTCATTAGCAAAATAGGAAAGAATTATTATATTGAGGGTGCCAAAGCTAAAGTTAGAGTAACTGTTAATTCCCATACTTATAGAGTTATTACTGCTGATGAAATGTAAACAGCAAAGAACCCCTGTGTTGTAAGGGAAAGTAAAAAATCCTGTAACTTTCTTAGAGTTACAGGCTATATGACCGCAAAGTTTGACTTACTGTTTTCTAATTTGTTAAATAGTGTTTTAACTGTAAGTACCATTATCGCATTTTATTTACTTTAAAATGTCTCATTTCCACTTCACTTGTAGTATAATGAGCAATATAAAAGCAGTACTCAACTTAAGGAGGAACTACCATGAGCGACCCATTATATTTTAAGACACGTAATGAATTTAGGGAGTGGTTGTCAGAAAATTGCCAGTCCAACAAGGGTGTTTGGTTGTTATTTGGTAAAAACACTGAATTAACAACTTTGAAAGCTAATGAGGCACTTGAAGAGGCGCTTTGCTATGGCTGGATTGATGGCGTCATGAAAAAAGTGGATGAGAAATCATATATCAAATATTTTTCTGAACGTAGGAAAAATAGCAAATGGTCTGTTAAGAATAAATCACTGGTTAAAGAGTTAGAGAAACAAGGTATCATGACTGACTTTGGTAGAAATAAAATTGAAGAAGCCAAGCAAAATGGTCAATGGGAAAACGCTAGTAAGCCGTCCGGCATTACTGACGAACAAATTAAAGTCGTGAGTGAACTACTCAAACAAAATAAACTAGCACATGAAAATTTTCAGGCCATGTCACCGTCTATACAAAAGACGTACACGCGAGCATATTTAGATGCTAAAACAGATGATGGGCGCACAAAGCGTTTAGCATGGATGGCTGATCGTCTAGAGAAAAATTTGAAGCCAATGTAATAAAACAGAACTTGCGTGTTTGCAAGTCCTGTTTACTTGACTAAGGGTTTCCTTTTCTACTCTTTCGAATTCTTCCATTTAGGTTGTTCGTACATCCCCCTAAAAATCATAATCATCGGGTCATCATCTGGGTGATAATCACCCTCATCTAGCGTAATTAGTTTAGCTTGATTAGCCTCAATTTCAGAAATAACAATCATAGGTATTTCGTTAACGTTTCGGCTTAATTGGAAGATTGACTTGATAATAACTTTATCAATTTTACCGTCAACTAAAGCTTTTCTTAACTCAGTAAAGGAGGGCCGATTAAGTGACGTTCCGCTTTGGTTGTTGTCAGTGTAGTGCTTGAAAGATTTGATATTATTATCTTTACAATATTTTCCAGTTTAGCCATCTGATAGCTGATGGCTTCTTTGTTGTCTATAGATGAACGGCTGTAAAGGACGGTGATTTTTTGCATAATAATCCTTTCGTTTATTTTCCTATTGTACTTGAATTTTTAATTGGTTTAACTATTATTGATTTCAAAAACTAACAAAAGACTCGTAGCATGGTTACAAGTCTTTTGAGCTATAAAACTATTGTGTAAAAACTCATCTTTCACCGAATTAAATTTATTGTTTTATTTGATTGAATCAATTTCATAATCAATATTTTATTTGAGAATAAGCTTACCCAATTTTATTTATGTGATTTTTTTTAAGCGACTAATTTCAGTTTGAGAGATAATCTTTCTACCGCAAATCTT
>NZ_JCAQHY010000148.1:0-58374 GCF_059621045.1 Vagococcus sp. WN80Y | reverse complement strand
ACCTCATGACGTATAATTGTGAGGAATTATTTGTTGAAACGGATTCCTTGTTTGAGGAATCCGAATTAACTAAACTATTAGAGCTGTTACAACCAAACGATCAGGTCGTCGTGATGACCCTGAAAGTATTTGGGAAAGGGCTGCGTGGCTTGAAGTCCCTTATGACCTTATTCCAAGAAAAGAATATTCGGTTGATCAGCAGTGACGATCAGGTGGATACGTCTAAGACACCGGCCTTTTATCAGCTGTTCGATCTGTTTTTAGAAACGGATACTGCGTGTCGGAGTGAACGAATGAAAGAAAACATCGACCTTGCCCGCCAAGGAGGACGACTGATTGGCCGTCCGACGATTGATGACCAAATTATTGATCGAATTAGTTTTTTATACCATGATCAAAAATGGTCCATGCGACAAATTGCCAGTGAATGTGGGGTATCATTAGGAAGTGTGTATAAGTATACCCAACAAGAAGAGCGGACCAAAAGCCAAACAGAACTAAACGTAAATGGCTAAGAAAGAGGCGTGTGATGGCGATATATGGATATGTCAGACAACGGGCTCCTTTACCCCTTAATGATCAATTAAAAATCGTCTCAGATTATGACTGTGAGGCGATTTTTATTGAGCCTTTTAAAAGAAAGGGGCCGTCCGACGAATTTAAGCGAATGGCCGATCAGCTTGTGTCAGGAGATACGGTTGTGATCGCTAGTGTACATGTACTTGGGGAAGACTTTAAGACAATTAAAAGGCGGTTGGCACATCTTCAAAAGAAACAAGTTGTGGTGATGAGTTGGAGTAATCAATTATGTTTTAATTATTATTAGATGTGTTAGCACTATAATCTATTCGAGCGTTATCAGCAGATGTTTCTTTTCGGGACATGTCTCTGATAATGCTCTTTTTTTCTGTTACTAGATAGTACGCGTAGGACGTGTAGACAAAATCCTTGGTGAATTTAATAAGCAGTTTTACAGAAGCTTAGTTAACTGATTAAGAGTGTCTAAAACTCATACAATATCTCGCTTATCACTAATTGTGTAGGCCAAAATTAGAGATATAGATGATGCTTTTTTTTGCCTAAATGACCAATATTTAAAAATTTTCTTTCGCTATATGATGGGTATAGATAATAAAAGTAAAGGAGATTAGAAGATGAATGTATTAGAAATCAACAAGCTTACCAAAAAAATTGGCGATAAGGAAATAATAAAGAACGTAGATATGACAGTTAAAGAAGGAGAGATTTACGCATTTTTGGGAGCGAATGGAGCTGGAAAAACAACGTTAATGAAATTAATTTTTAGAATTTTAAGACCAACAAGTGGTTCAATAAAAGTTTTAGATTCAGAAATAAATGATCGCTGTAATCCAGTTTTTAGTCAGATTGGAAGTATTATAGAAACGCCAGTTTTTTATGAAAATTTGTCAGCGCAGAAGAATTTAGAATTGCATTGCAGATATATGGGAGAACAGCATTTTCTGAATATAAATGAAGTGCTCGAAATGGTTGATTTGACTGGAAATAAAATAGAAGGAAAGATCGTTAGAGATTTTTCTTTAGGAATGAAACAACGATTAGCAATTGCGAGGGCCATTATTTCTAAACCAAAATTATTGATTTTAGATGAACCTATCAATGGTTTAGATCCGGTTGGAATATTAGAGGTAAGAAAGCTTTTAAGACGAGTGAATGAGGAATACCGGAGTAGTATTTTAATTTCTAGTCATATTATTAGTGAGATCGATAAAATTGCAAATCGGGTAGGGATTATTGATGATGGAATGATGCTGGTAGAAAAGAATATAAAGGAGATTCATGAAAATAGTGAAACAATTGAATCTTATTTTATGACTATTTTACAAGAAAGAGGGAATCAATATGCTTAGATATATGGGAATAGAAATGGAAAAGTATCAGCTAAAAAAACAGTGGAAATTCATACTTTTGGCGAATGTAATGATGTTTCCAATTATCATGATGATTTCTTTTGAAACAACGACTGGCGTAGTAGAAACACAAACGGCCATCGACATTTTTTCGAAAACAGTTTTTGTAGTTTGGGAAGCAGCCTTGATAGCTATTATGATTATTGGTGAATTTAGTAATAAAACAATTCTTTTAATGTATACCTACCCAATTGATAGAAGAAAAGCCATTTTATCAAAATTATTTTTAATCTTGTTGATTGTTACTAGCGGGTTATTCTTCTCTCAACTACTTCAGAATATCCTATTTTTTATTGCTCATCAATTATTACCAAGTATTCAATATGAATTTGTATTAGAAAATACAGCTACTTTTGTTATATCATCTATCATGATTATTTTATTAGGATTAATCCCGCTGGCTGTAGGATTGATCAATTACTCAGTCATTGGGACAATTGTTACTTCAGTCGCGATTATATGTGCAGGTGCCTCTTCTGGGTTAACCAATGATCGCTTATTTAGCCAACTAGCAGTTACACTAGTATTCGGTGCAATCGGTATCACTGTGGCTGTGTTGTCATTAAGAAATCTATTTAATCGTGATATTCACGTATAAATTTGAATGGAGGAACGGGTAATGGAAGAGTTTGATAAAGAGTTAGAACGTACAATCAATCAGACAATTGAGACCGAAATGCAACAGCAAACTCAAAGTGAAAAAATTGTTAATAGTAGTATAGCAACGGTAATTGCCATTGTAATGATAATCGTTGGAGTGATTCTTTTGAAGAGGTTAAACAAAGAGAATAAATATGGTCAAATCGCTGCTTGGACGCTTGTTGGAATAGGTTTTTCAGGTATTGTTATAAATGGTATACAGCTATTTTTGAAGATGGTCAACTGAAATGTTAATTTTCAAGTGAATCAGACTACCTATTTAGTGCTAAAAAGTAGTCTGATTTTAAATAAAGTTAAGGGATAATTGGAATGATCCCGAGTCTCATTGCTTCAACAACAGCTGTTGTAGTAGACTCTACCTCTAGTTTTTTGATGATTGCAGATAGATGATGTCGAACAGTTCGAATACTGATACCTAGGAATTTTGCGATGTCTTTTTGTCTGTAGCCTTTTGCTAAGTATTGAAGTAATTCTACTTCTTTTGGGGTGAGTGAATGCGCATTTTTTTCAACTGCTTCTAAAAGAGTTTTGCCATTGATTACATCTTGAATTGCTGAAATCAATACTGAAGGCTCAATATTTTTATTGAAGAAACCGTAAGCCCCAATTGAGGCAGCTTGCTTTCTAAATTCTTTTAAATCATAACCAGATAAGAAAATTATTTTTATTTTTTGGTAGTTGGAAATAAGTTGTTTTCCAATATCAATCCCATTCTCATTCCCTAAATGGATGTCTAATAATAAGGGATCAAATTTTTCAATTGTTAAGTCAACTAAGTTTTCAGCACTTTCACAGATATCAAGCGTAACCTCCATGGACTCTTCTAATAATAATTTAAGACTATAGGCAAATAAAGAATGGTCGTCTATTAGTAAGATTTTTTTCATTGTACTATTTCCTCCTTAGTTAGTTGATAATGGCAAAATGATTTTGACTGAAAGCCCCAACTCGGTATTGTTAAAGCTAATTTTCCCTTCTAACTGTTCAACTTTTTCTTTAATGGAGAGAATGCCAAAATGTTTTTGATTGACATCTAACTTGTTGAGTTTAGTTTTAGCTATTCCGATCCCATTATCATTTGCTTCCAAGATTATTTCCTTTTGAGTTTGTTGTAAGTATATATCTATACAATCACCCTCAGAATGCTTGCTAGCATTTGTTATTAACTCAGAAATCATTCGATATAAAGTCAATTTTAGAGTATCTGGGAAAAAAAGCTGAGTTTGATAGAGAAAATTTATGTTGAAATCAGGGTATTCAGCATTTATGTTGTTTTTGAGTATCTCCAAATTCTCGTTTAAAGGTAATGTATTGATATTAGTAGGGTAAATTTCAAAAATTTTACTTCTTAAATGATTGATTAATTCATTTAGTGTTTCTGAAGCCAGTGTTTTAAAGTGATCATTTGATTTGATTAGTGAAATAAAATTATTCAATGCTAATAAAGATTGTAGCAGATCGTCATGTAAATAAGTTGAGTAATTTTTATTAATTTCTTCAATATGTTGATCAATGTTTTGTGCGATATATACTGGATATTTGATTTTAGGGAGTTCGATATTTTTTCTAGAAAGGGATTGTAATGAAAAATAAGCTACAAGAAGTTCAGCTATGTGATAAATAAAGCTAGTGAAGTCATCATTCTTATCCTGCTCTGATACTGTTAAAAATTGTGAAGTCTCCACGCACAGTACACCAAGCAATGTATTTTCTTTGTATGGTTGAACTACATGATAATCAATCTGATTTACACTTACTAAGTTTGTTCTATTTAGAAAGACATCTTTTTCTAGTTTGTGTAAGTCAACAGCTTTTCCAGCTAATTGTGTAAGAGAATTCTCTTCTGTGACCCATAAAAAGAAGTAATTGTCTATATGGTATGTATTTAGTAGATAGGAAGAGAGCATTTCACTAATCGTTATTAAAAAGTTTGAATCATCAAACTGAAAGAGTAACTCATTTTTATTATTTGCTAAATGAGTGCTACTGTTGCTGTGTTTAATATTTTTTTATAAAACGAATCAATGATACTATAAATTAGAACAAGTCCCACAATAACTAGCATACATATTAAGAAAATTTGAATGATCGAGAGATTGAAAGCATAATATAAAACAGAACCAAACGATAAGAGATATATTGAACTGACGATAAATATTATTGTGTATAGTTTAAAATTAGGCTTCAATAGTAAGCGATATTGTTTGATTAATAGAAATGAGATGATGAATGGGAAAATAATGAATGAAAGTAAGTAATTTGTGATTAAAGAAGTATTGAAATTTTTCAGAAAAATAAAGTGATAAAGAAAACTTATTGCTATAGGCGCAATAGAAGCTAAAAAAGAAAGGATGAGTATTCTATTATATTTTTTTTGCTTGGCAGTTTGAATTTTTGCATGTTTCAAATAGAAAATACCACAAAAAAGGAAAGAACTTAAGTAACTACTAAATCCAATGAAGGGGTTTATATTTTTAAAGGTTAATGATATAGCGGTAAAAATTGAGATCAAAATTAATGCCCATCTAAAGTTGAGAAATAGGTTATTTTTATTTGGAAAAGTGAAGCTACCAAAAAATTCAAAAATTAAAATTGGATAAATCAGAAAGATTATTGTCCAAGTAATTCCAGCAATAGAGTAATGTAAGCTTCCTAACAGGATTAGATAACTCAAACAAATAACCAAGGTAACAAACTGATTAATGATTTTTTGTTCTTTTGTCCGCAATAATGTGTATAAGCTAATAGAAACTAGAAAAATACTGATAATGTTGTTTCTATAAAATGAAGGACTATGATAAAAAAAATTAGCTATAGCAAGTAATAATAGATAAAAAAAGAACGTGAAGTAATTGACGACCATTAAAATACGTTTTTCCATGTGAACCTCCTAGTAATATCTTACCTCAGTTAATTATATTGTATCTGAATACTAGTAGAAATAAAATACGTCATTTAGGAAGTCTTAGCAGTATTAGTAATAGTTTGCCTAAATGACTGATACAATCCCCCCTTAATTTAAGGTAAGCTAGGAGTAGAGGGAGAGAACGACCATATTTTTTTCAGTTGTTTTAGAAGAAATCAATACTAATATAAGGAGGTAAGATAATGATTAATCAATTTATTTTAGGATCAGGTAAAACAGATGAGATAATTAACGAAGCAATCCGAAGTCAAACTAGGGAAGAGGCTGTGAGAAATGCTCTAATTAGTTCAGGCGCTGGAGTAGCTTGTTTAATCGTAGGAGTGATTATTTTGTGGACAATAAGGAAGAAAAAGTCTAAAAGATTCTCCTATCTAGCTTGGGGATTAATTGCCGTTGGTGGCATTGTAGTAGCAACTAATTTGCTAAAGTTTTTTTGAAATATTATTTAAGGAAATTTAAATAATACGATATAAAAACAAAAACAGTTGATGAACAGATATTTCCAAATGAAACGGAAATGATTTTCCAATTTATTCTTAATAGGGCAGTGTCAGGTAGAGAATATGGTGAAAATTCCTAAATATTAAAAATAGTATTTCAATACTTGCTAAATGTTCGCCCACGAAAGCCATATTTCTATACACTGAAACTTAGGCTGTTTGGCTTCAAAATTATTGATATCTTTAATTTTCTAATTTACCTAAAACTTTTGATATGACTGATATTTTAATCTATCTCAAGCAGAATTTGGTATTGTAAAGTTCGGTCGATTAATAACAAAAGAGAAGCTAGGAATGCCTATAAAAGCATTCTTGGCTTTTTTTGTTTGGGAGTGGAAGTTGAACCAATACTAGTACAAATGGAGAGGGTGGCTTTTTATATATTTATCTTTTGTATTTCTTGGGCTTGGAATTATGAAATTAGTTCAGAAGGCTTCGTAGAATTTTATAGAAGTTAAAGCGCTTCCGTTCTTTTGAAAGAATCTGCTCTTCTATCCTTTTATAAAACAGATTAGAATGAGAATACACTCGAGGTGATAAAAATGTTTTTGACACAACGCTCAACCAGTATCCTAACTGAACTGATTCATCATGATGTAGGGGAATCAATTGATATTGAACGATTAGCAAAACGTTTTAATGTTAGTGAACGAAGCATACGAAATGATTTGGAGGTGATTGATGATCTATTAAAAATTAATAACTTACCTGTATTAAATCGACACATAAGAGTAGAGGTTTCAATTGAAAAAAATGAAGAGTCTAAAAAACAGCAGATACAATTACTGACCTCTTTAAGAATGGCAACATCTTATCCTTCGCCGCGAGAAAGAAGAGAGATGATTTTTATTGATATTCTTTTTCGTAGAAGAACAATTGATATTCAATATTTCATTAAACGTTTAGATGTTAGTAGAAGTACTATTATTTCTGATATCAGGGAGTTAAAAAAAGGATTGCGATCCATCGAAATTGAACTCTGTTACACCCCTAGTGACGGTTATTTTTTAGAGGGGGATGAAAGTAAAATTCGAAAAGAAGCTCATAATTTATTAAGTAATCAACAAGCAATAAATGACTACATTGAAGAAAGTATTCAGAAAAAGTACTGGACGGATTTTTCATTGGAAGATTTTCAGTTTATCGAACGTTTTGTGGGTAAGATGGAGGAGCTTTTGAAAAAGACTTATTCAGGAGAGGCTTATTTTCATTTAGTAAGTAGTATTATTATGTCGATTAGTCGCATACAACAGAAATATATGATTTCTGATAATGAACAATCGGAAAAAAATGAAAGTCCAGAATACATCTTGTTAGCAGAGCAAATAAAAGAGTTAGAGGATCGATTTAAAATAACTATCACGAGTAAAGAAAAATGGTTTTTGATTACGTTGTTTTTGGGCGGTAGCTTAATTAAATCTGAGAACTTTCTAAATGATGATTGGTTGACAATCCATTTATTGACAGATCAATTTATTAGTAAGATGAGCAATAGATTAAAAGTTAGTTTACGTCAAGATCCCGATTTATTTAGTGCGCTAGTACTGCATTTAGGTCCGGCCATAAATCGTTTGAAAAATGAAGTGTTTCTAAAGAATGAAATCATTCAATACATTAAAAATACGTATGGTAGATTATTTACAATTGTAGATGAAATATTAAATAGTTTGGTTGACGAAAAAGAAATTGTGTTTTCTTCAGATGAAATAGGATTCATTACCCTTCATGTTGCTTCTGCAATAGAGAAATTGTCCGTAGCGAGTAGCTATCCTAATGTCATCATTATTTGTAACTATGGGATTGGTACATCAAATTTACTTGAAACACGCATAAAAAAATATCTTTCGTTTAATGTCCAAGGTAGTTATACAATCAGAGAACTTAGTGAAGACCTTATAAATGAGAAGGGGATCGATTTAATTATCTCGACAATTCCAATTAATCGAATTGATTATCCACCTATTGTGGAAGTTTCCCCTTTATTAAGCAAAGAGGAGATAAAGAAGTTAAGGGCGTTTGAAGTAAAGAATACGGTTGCTAATTCTAATGTCATCAAAAATGAAAAAGATTATACGAGAGAGAGGATACCGATGTTAAGCGATCTATTAGTAGAAGATACTGTGCAGGCAAATGTAGAAGTGGATAACTGGGAGGAAGCCGTGCGTTATGGTGGCCAGTTATTAAAAAATAAAGGAATTGTTGAACAAGAATATATTGAAGCCATGGTAAACACCGTGAAGGAATTAGGCACATATATTGTAATCGCGCCTAATATTGCAATGCCTCATGCTAGCTCAAAAGACGGGGTCAATGAAATAGGGTTCAGTTTAATAACGCTAAGAGATCCTGTGATATTTGGGCACCCAGAGAATGATCCTGTAAAAATTGTTATTTGTTTAGCAGCAATCGATCATAACTCACATCTCAGAGCGTTAAGAGATCTGATGCAATTTTTAAATGATAAAAATTTTGTGGAAGAATTGAAACGTATGAATTCTTCTGAGGATATTGTTAAGTATATTAAAGGGGATAAACGTAAGAGTTAGTTAGCACAGTAAAACTTTTATTAATGAAGGGAGAAAGAAAATGAAGTTTATGGCGATATGTGGTACTGGGCTAGGATCAAGTTTTATGTTGGAAATGAATTTGAGAGAGGTGTTGAAAGAATTAGGGGTAGAGGGTGTAGAAGTGACTCATTCGAGTATGAGTGATGCGACTCAGGATTCAGCAGATGTGTTTTGTGTGGCAGCCGATTTGGAAGATTCAGCTAAACATTTAAAAAATGTTGTGATTCTAAAAAATATTTTTGATAAAGAAGATATGAAGGTGAAAATGAGAAAAGTTTGCATTGAAAAGAATTTACTAACGGAGGATTAGAAAATGAATACATTAGTTAAATTAATTATCGATATTTTGAGTGAACCTGCCGTGATAGTCGGGTTGATTGCTGTATTGGGACTTATTCTACAAAAGAAACATTTCACCGAAGTAATCTCAGGAGGGATAAAAACCTTTGCTGGTTTCCTTGTCATTGTTGCCGGTTCTGGAATCGTCTCTGGCGCACTAGGGCCTTTTCGAGATATGTTTAATGCAGCATTCCAATTACCAGGAGTAGTAGCAAAAAATGAAGCAATTATTTCACTGGCATTAAAGGACTATGGAAGTGCCACAGCCTTTATTATGTTATTTGGTATGATTTTTAATATGCTAATTGCACGTTTAACACGGTTTAAATATATTTATTTAACAGGTCACGCAACTTTTTATCAATCCGCTATGATGGCTGTCATTCTTTCTGTATTTGGGTTTAATAGCGTTTCCATGATTTTGCTTGGTGGGTTAATCATTGGGATGGCTAACTGTATTTATCCTGCTTTGCTACAGCCCTTTATGAGAAATATTACCAAGACCAATGATATTGCTTTAGGACACACAGGCAGTGTTGGTTATGCACTCAGCGCGCTTTTTGGGAAAATTGTTGGAAAGAATAGTAAATCCACTGAAGATATCAATTTTCCCAAGAGCTTAGCATTTTTGAGAGATTCTACCGTCAGTATGACAATTGTGATGAGTATTATTTATATCATTTTAACCTTTTTTGCAGGATTTGATTACGTTACGCAAGAATTGAGTAACGGAACAAATCCGATTGTCTATAGTATTCAACAGTCAGGAACTTTTGCTGCTGGAATCTTTATTGTTTTAGCAGGTGTACGCTTAGTTTTAGCTGAGATTGTGCCAGCCTTTAAAGGAATTTCTGAAAAATTGGTACCAAATGCAAAACCAGCCTTGGATTGTCCAGTTGTTTTTCCATTTGCTAAAAATGCCGTAATGATTGGATTTTTGTTTGGTTTCATTGGTAATATCATTGCCTTCTTTATCCAACTAATGTTGGGAACAACTGTAATTGTGCCAGGTCCTCGTTTTTTTAGTAGTGCGACAGCAGGTGTTTTTGGTAACTCAACAGGGGGAATAAAAGGGGCAATTTTCGGCTCATTATTGAATGGGATCTTAATGCCATTCTTTTCTATCATGTTAATGCCTTTACTAGGACAATTAGGATTTGCTGAATCAACATTCTCTGATACAGATTATGCCGTAACAGGTATTTTATTTGGTGGGTTAGGAAAATTAGGTGGTCGCATGGCTCTAATTGCAGGGGTGGTTATAGTGTTGATTGCTATGTTTGCCATTACGTATTTCATGAAAGATCATGATCAGAAATTGGAACAACAAGCACAATGATAAAAAATAATAAAAATTAGGTGGGAAAATTTATGAAAATAATATCAACTGGTAAGTTTAAGCGTCTTCAACAACTATCAAATTCAAGTGGCACATTTTCTGCTCTTGCCATAGATCAGAGAGGTTCTTTGGAGGAATTGGTGCAAGCAGCAATGCCAGAAGGGGAATATACAAGCGATCACTCTAAGGAATTTAAACAACTTGTCGCCAAAGAGTTGACACCATATATTAGTGCTATTTTATTGGATAAAAAATTAGGAATTCCAGCTATTTCAGAAAAAAGTAATAATTGTGGGTTAATTGTCTCTTATGAAAAAGCCGGTTCAGAGGTTTTTGTAACACCAGGTAAAATTCCAGAAATTATTCTTGATGAGTCCTGCTATAGAATGCTTCATTTTGGTGCAGATGCACTAAAGGTATTGGTTTATTATAATCCAGATGATGACTTGGATGTTCTTGATAAAAAGCATGCTTTTTTAGAGCGATTAGGTAATGAAGCTCAGGCCGCTCAAATTCCAATTTTTGTTGAGCCGTTAGTATATGATAATAGAGTGACAGATCAAGACAGTGAAGAGTTTGCCAAACTAAAGGCCCAAAAAGTAAAAGCAACTGTTAAAGAGTTTTCAAAAGCTAAATATCAAATTGATGTTTTAAAGATTGAATTACCTTTTAATTATAAATATGTCGAGGGATTTGCGGAAAGACTTAATAATGAGGTGCTATTTACATTGTCAGAAGTAAACAAAGAAGTAGTTCAAGTAGGTGAATTAGCATCCTGCCCTATTATTTATCTATCAGCAGGAGTTCCGACAGACGTTTTTCATCAGGAGATAGAGTTGTTGAATAATTCTGGTGCAACCTATAGCGGCGTGCTATGTGGCAGAGCCACATGGAAAGATGGCATTTCTGTTTATGGAAACAAAGGTGCAGAAGGATTAACCGAGTGGCTGAGAACCACGGGGAGACAAAATGTTCAAGAGCTAAATCAGCTTTTAGCTGCTGGTGCAACACCTTGGTATACTGTTTATGGTGGTTTGGACACCATTCAAACGGTTGACCTACCATTATAAACTGACATATCCCGTTAATAAGGCATGAGAGAGGAGGATGTCATTGGTGACTGAAAAGTTAGAAAATTACATTGCAAATATGAAGACGGAAATACTAAGCTACATTGATCAGATTGACGAGAAGGAATTGATTAAAGCAAGTCAGTTGATAATGGAAAGTAAAAAGGCATTTGGACGAGTGCATATAACCGGAGTTGGTAAGACGAGTTATGTTGCAGGCTATATTGCAGCATTGAATTCATCTATAAATACTCCTACTTACTATTTAGACACGACAGAGGCGGTTCATGGTTCAATAGGACAGATTGGCAAAGGCGATGTTGTTATCGCGATTTCTAATAGTGGACAAACAATGGAGTTACAAAATACAATTTTAGCGTTGAAAAAAATTGATATTAAAGTAATCGGTGTAAGTGGAGGAACTAACTCTTGGCTAAAGGATAATGTAGATGTTTTTCTATATGCAGGTGTAGCTCACGAAGGAGATGATTTAGATAAGCCGCCACGAGCATCTGTTCTAGTGGAAATCATTATTCTACAGTGTTTGTCTATTCTTCTACAAGACGAGAATCGATTGGATTTGAAAACCTACTATATCAATCATCCTGGAGGAGCACTAGGTGAAGAAGTCTACGCACAAATTCAAGAGTAAAGTTTTTGAGGTTATTTATTTTACTGTTTACAGCCTACAGTTAAACAAGATTGAAGGCATTTGGAAATGACTAAGAGATTGTTGCGTGGATTAATACTATCTCAGGACAAGTAATCGATCGTAATGTTCTGAAGCTCCAAATAATTTAGACCTTTTTCGGAGTGGAGAAATCTACTCCACCTTTTTTCAGATATATTTGAACTCACCCTGCATCATAAAAAATGGTAGGGGAATGTTACTGAAATCTTAAATGATACCTTTTACTAGATACTTAATAATAAAGCTAGGATGATTTTTCAATGTCCTAGCTTTATTTCTTGTTAATCTCGTAAAGAATCGCAATATGTTCTTTCTAATTTTACCAAAATAATAGCTATTAATTATTAAACAACATATAAGCCAAAATTCACGGAATTTAGTTTTCAAATTTCAATGAATTTTGGCTTATTTTCACGTATTTAAATAATAGGGGGGTTGGCTTAAATCAATTAACTTGAATCACTTTTAATCCAAGCTTTTTGATTTCTTTCAGTAATTCAGGTGAACAATATTTATCAGTGATTAAATAATCAAAAACGGAGATATCGGCAATTTTAAACTTAGAGGTTCTCCCCATTTTTCGATGATCAACAACTAAAATTTTATGCTTAACGGTGTGTTTAATCATTAATTCATTTATTTTTGCTTCGTTCAGAATTTTTGTCGTAATCCCGTTCTCGATACTCACACCACTACAACCGATAATACAAATATCAGAATTCATTGATGAAATCGTATTTGCTGCAATGTCACCAACGAGCACTTCTTTTGGAAATCGTAGTTCGCCTCCAGTGACTATATAATTATAATTAGCGTTATGTGGTGTGTTGGCAATTTTTAGATTATTTGTGACAATAGTCAGGTGTTCAGCTTTAAAATGATTTACCGCACTTAATGCTGTTGAACTTGAATTTATAAAAACGGTATCATAATCACTGACATATGTGCTAGCGATGCGAGCAATTGCTTGTTTGATTAAATCGGGACCGGACTGATCAAAGTCTCGTTGATTATTGTAGTTAAAAATACAGTATCCATATTTGCGAATAATATCATTTTTTTCTTCTAAGATATTCAAGTCGCGGCGGATGGTGCTAATAGAGACCTCCAATTTATCGGAGAGCTCTTGGGTTGTCAGTTGTTGATGTTTTTCGAGGTGTTCCAATATTTTTTGATGGCGGGCCTCGATGTTAGCAAGTGAATTTTTCATGGGAAGGACTCCTTATGATAAAGTTTTATGCTTGATTAGCTTTTATATGATTTATTATACATGATAAAATATGTAAACGTGTGTAAAAGTCATATAAAATTCAAACAATCATATAAAAGGGTTTTCAACCAGCTTTATTGACGTTATTATTTGGTTGTAATGATAAAAAATCACAAAGGAGTAATTGATTATGGCGAATACAGTCAATGAAGTCTCAAAAGAAAGTTGGATACTATCCACATTCCCAGAATGGGGGACGTATTTGAATGAAGAGATTGAACAAACAGTAGTAGAAGAAGGTACCGTCTCTATGTGGTGGTTAGGCTGTACAGGTATTTGGCTTAAGTCATACGAAAATACCAATATTTTATGTGACTTATGGTGTGGAACAGGCAAGAGAAGTCATGGTGATGGATTAATGAAAAAAGGTCATCAAATGATGCGCATGAGTGGGGTTAAGAAAATGCAGCCCAATTTGCGGACACAGCCATTTGTGATTGATCCATTTGAAGTCAGAAATGTTGATGCGTTAGTTGTCACGCATATTCATTCTGATCACTTAGATATTAATACTGCTGCAGCGGTTCACCAAAATTGTCCAGAAGCGAAATTTATTGGGCCTAAAGAAGTGGTGAAAACATGGGTGAGTTGGGGAATTCCTGAAGAAAAAACGATTATTGTTGCTCCTGGTGAAGAAGTAAATATCAAAGACATTAATATTGTAGCTTTGGAAGCGTTCGATAGAACCGCATTAGTTACTTGTGAGGATCCTGAAATGGAACTTAGAGGGAAAGTGCCTCAAGATATGGACTTAATCGCAGTTAATTACTTGTTTGAAACATCAGGTGGTTCGATTTATCATGCGGGAGATTCCCATTATTCGAATATGTTTGCCAAACATGGAAATGAATACAAAATTGATGTCTGTTTAGGTGCTTACGGCGAAAATCCACGTGGAATCACAGATAAAGTAACGTCTGTTGATATGTTAAGAATGGCAGAGTCATTGAACGCCAAAGTAGTGATTCCTGTTCATTATGATATCTGGGCTAACTTTATGGCAGATCCGAAAGAAATTACAGAAATCTGGAAATTTAAGAAGGATCGTTTGCAGTATCAATTTAAACCATACATTTGGCAAGTAGGCGGAAAATTTACTTATCCAACAAATAAAGATGATCTGGAATTTAATTTTAACCGTGGATTTGACGATGCATTCACAGGAGAAAACGATATGCCATTTCCATCATTTCTATAAAATTATAATTTACAGGGAGGTAGAGATAGGATGTTACAGTATTTTTTAGAAAATGATCTAGTCTATTATTCTGAAAAAGAGATCATAGACTGGAAAGAAGCAATACAAGAAAGCTGTACACAATTATTGCAGAAAGAAATTATCGACCAATCGTATGTTGATGAGATCATTCATTGTGTGAATGAACATGGACCGTATATTGTCATTGTTCCGGGGGTGGCTATGCCCCACTCTTCCGAGCACAGTCAGGGGGTACATGGAACAGCGATTTCGTTTACAAAAATGAAGCAGCCAATCATTTTTGAAAGTGACCCGGAAGATAGGAAGTCAGCTAGCTTGTTCTTCACTTTAGCAGCAAAAAATCCAGAAGAGCATATGCAAAATATTCAGAAATTATCGGAATTATTAATGACGGATGGCGTAATTGATGACCTACTTCAGACACATTCAATAGAAGAATTTGAGATAGTTGGAAAAGAATATAATACTTAGGAGGAGACAAAATGGGTGAATTTTTGCTTAGTATTTGGACATATTTTGCAACAAATATTTTAACGCAGCCTGCTTATTTAATTGGATTTATTGTGTTACTGGGCTATGTATTATTACGGCGTCCACTGTATGAGTGTTTAGCAGGATTCTTAAAAGCCACCGTAGGCTACTTTATTTTATCAGTTGGTTCAGGAGGCCTAGTTAATAATTTCCGCCCCATTTTGGTGGGGTTGAAAGAACGCTTCAATCTAAACGCAATGGTAACCGACCCATACTTTGGTCAAAATGCTGTAGATGCTGGGCTGAAGGTAACATTTGGCCGGACGTTTGGGGATGTAATGATCTTATTACTAATCGCCTTCATTATGAATATTTTATTGGTTCGTTTTCAAAAATATACGAAACTTCGTGCTGTGTTTACAACGGGGAATGTTCAAATTCAACAAGCTGCTACTGCTTTCTGGATTTTGTTATTCTGTTTCCCAAATTTAGGAAGAATTGAAGTGCTTATCTTCATGGGATTAATTTTAGGTTGTTATTGGGCAGTCGCAAGTAATCTGACAGTCGGTATCACGCAGGAATTAACGGAGGGTGCTGGATTTGCAGTGGCCCATCAACAGATGTTTGGAATCTTCATTTTTGCTAAGTTAGCCGAATTTATGAAGAAACGTGATAAGAAAAATCATAAGTCAGAAAAAGCAGATAAAAAATTAGAGGATATGGAATTACCAGGTTTCTTATCTATCTTTAATGAAAATATGGTTGCAACATCGATCTTAATGTTATTTTTCTTTGGGATCATTCTATTGGTATTAGGACAAGATTATTTAATTCAAGCAGATTTTATGCAAGAAGGTCAAAGTTTTCTTTTTTACATTATGACGACTTCTCTTAACTTTGCGGTGTACCTAGCTATCTTGCAATTAGGTGTGCGAACATTCGTTGATGAGTTGACACAATCCTTCCAAGGAATTTCCAACACAATTCTTCCAGGTGCTGTGCCAGGAATCGATGTGGCCGCAACATTTGGTTTTGGTTCACCTAATGCTGTGACGGTTGGTTTTTTATTTGGGGCATTAGGTCAGTTCTTGATGATTGCTTTGCTAATCATTTTTAAATCTCCAACAATTGTGATTGCAGGCTTCATCCCACTTTTCTTTGACAATGCTGTCATTGCAGTATTTGCGAATAACCGAGGTGGTTTCAAAGCTGCGTGTATCTTCCCGTTCTTATCAGGAATTATTCAAGTTGGCGGTTCAGCGCTATTTGCGACATGGATTGGACTGTCTCAATATGGTGGGTATTTAGGGATGTTCGACTGGGCAACGGCTTGGCCACTATTTACCGTCATTATGAAAATTTTGGGCTATGCAGGTGTGGCAATTGTCGTGATTGGCTTACTAATTATCCCTCAATTACAATATCGTAAAAATCCGGAAGGTTACTTTCTGATTGTTGATGATTATGAAGAGTACGCTGAAAAGTTTTTATAAGTAAAAAAGCGAAGGTAAAATCAAGTAGAAAACCTTATTGATTAACTAAAAATAGAGAGTATCGGAGGAAATACAAATGAGAATTTTAGTATCTTGTGCAAATGGTTCTGGAACAAGCTTAATGATGATGAGAAGTGTAGAGAAAGCAATGAAAGAATTGGGTGTTAAAATCACAAAAATTCATCACTGTGCAATTTCTGAAGGGAAAAGCTCAGCTAGCCAGTATGAAGTCGTCTTTACGCCAGTGAACTTTTTATCGATGTTTGCTCAAGCAGAGAAAAAAGGCGTTACGGTCATTGGCATTCGTAATGTAATGTCAGCTAAAGAAATTGAAGAAAAGTTTGCTGAGTCAGAACTTTACAAAAAGATGAAATAAAGTCACTGAATTTGTGTTTTATAAAAAATAGACGTAGAAGGAAGGAAAAATGATGGGAATCCCTCAATTACAAATTGCATTGGATCATAATGACTTAGAACATGCTTTATCAGATGTGGTAAAGGTGGGGCATATTGTCGATATTATAGAGGTTGGGACCATTCTTTGCTTGCAGGAAGGGCAAAAAGCGATTAGTTGTCTTCGCAGTTTGTTTCCAGACAAGCTTGTGGTGGCGGATACTAAGTGTGCAGATGCTGGAGGAACGGTGGCTAAAAATGTCGCAGATGCTGGAGCTGATTTTATGACGGTTATCTGTTGTGCTACGATTCCAACCATGCAAGCAGCCCAAAAGGAAGTGAAGGAACTACAAGTTGAACTTTATGGCGATTGGACTTTTGAACAAGCACAACAATGGCTAGATATCGGGATTAAGCAGGCGATTTATCACCAAAGTAGAGATGCTTTGTTATCTGGTGAAACTTGGAGTGAAAAAGATTTAACCAGAGTCAAAAAGTTGATTGATATGGGCTTTAATGTGTCAGTCACAGGGGGATTGGATGTAGGCATGCTCTCATTATTTGAAGGAATTGATGTGTATACATTTATTACGGGAAGAGGAATTTCAGGAGCTGAACGGCCAGAAAATGCGGCTCAAGAGTTTAAAGATGAAATTCAGCGGATATGGGGTGATTAAATGGCCCAAATAGGTATTTATGAAAAAGCCTTGCCAAAAAATATCTCATGGAAAGAACGCTTTAGCTTAGTGAAGGAATTAGGGTTTGATTTTATTGAATTATCGATTGATGAGACGGATGAGAGAATTAGTCGATTGGATTGGACGAAGGAAGAAATTCGCCAGGTTCGAGAGCTCATGTTTGAGGCCGATACGCGTATTCAATCGATTTGTTTAAGTGCACATCGACGTTTTCCTTTTGGTTCAGTAAACGCTGAAACACGCGAAAGGGCAGATGAAATCATGAGAAAGGCGATTATTTTAGCTCACCAATTAGGGGTTAAGATTATTCAAATTGCAGGCTATGACGTCTACTATGAAGAAAAATCTGTTGCGACTCGAGAAGGGTTTATTGAGGGAGTAAAAAAAGGGGTGAAGTTGGCCTCAACTTACGGCATTATTCTCTCAATAGAAATTATGGATGATCCTTTTATGAATTCAATTCAAAAATTTTTTCAAATAAAACAACAGATTCATTCCCCTTATCTACAAGTCTACCCTGATCTGGGGAATCTTTCAGCGTGGCCTGAGAATAATTCAGCAAATGAACTTGAGTTAGGAATTGATTGTATCACTTCGGTTCATTTGAAAGATACCTATCCTGTGACTAAGGAATTTGCTGGTCAATTTCGAGAGGTTCCTTTTGGAGAGGGCTGTGTTGATTTTTTAGGCATGCTAAAAACGTTGAAACGTTTAGAGTATGATGGAACATTCTTGATTGAAATGTGGAGTGAAGAAATTCCTCAGTTTAAACAAAAGATTCAGCAAGCGAAAGAATATTTATATCCTAAACTATTGGAGGCGGGCTACCATGTCAAATGAGCAAATAATCGCTGAAATGAAAGCACGTGTCTTTGAAGCAAATTTGGTGTTACCTAAGCTGGGGTTAGTCAAATTGACTTGGGGAAATGTTAGCGAAATCAATCGTGAGTTAGGCATCATTGTAATAAAGCCAAGTGGAGTTGATTATGAAGAGATGACTAAAGAGCAAATGGTTGTGACTGATTTGGATGGAAAGGTTTTGGAAAAAGAGAGTTTGCATCCTTCCTCAGATTTAGCGACACATATTGTTTTATACAAAAAGATGCTAAGCATTGGGTCAATTGTCCATACACATTCTACTCACGCGGTAATGTGGGCACAGGCTGGTCGAGAGTTGCCTGCTTATGGCACGACTCACGCAGATACCTTTTATGGACAGGTTCCTTGTACCCGTCAGCTAACAAAAGAAGAAATTGAGGAAGCATATGAAGTGCATACAGGAAATGTTATCGTGGAATGCTTTATAGAGAATGAAATAGATCCTGAGGCTGTTCCAGCAGTCTTAGTCTATGGTCACGGCCCTTTTAGTTGGGGTGAATCACCGGAAAAAGCAGTGCAGAACAGTTTGGTACTTGACGAAGTTTGTAAAATGGCGAGCGAGACAGAGAAGTTGACTCCAGAGATTTCCCCAATCCCCCAATTTTTATTAGATAAACATTATTTCCGTAAGCATGGCGAAACGGCATACTATGGTCAAACATAAGGCGTTCCTTTAGGTTTTAAGAAAAACCAGTGTATTGCCTTGGACTGTGATAGAAGCTTACCTGTGGGACGGGTCGAGATGGTTTTATAGATGTAACAACCAAATTGATTTAACGGAGGCTAAGATGCGAGTCACCTACCGGATGTAGGGGAGGTTGACGAATTTTTTGAAGAAGGGTTTATCTGTTTGCGTAATTGGATACTGAAAAACACTGACGAGGAATCTGTACCGCCCTCCAAACGTTAGACTAAAAATCTAACGTTTGGAGGGCGGTATTTTTATGGCTAAATATAGCTTTGAGGTTAAAATGAAAGTCGTTTAAAATTACTTAAAGGGAAAAGGCGGGGGAGGGGGCTTACCTTGCGAAAAAGTATTTGATTAAGAATAAAACACAAGTAGAACAAAGGGTGATGTCTTACTGTGCGTTTGGTGAAGAAGGGGTGTTTAGAAAATGTCAAAAAGAGAATCATTCTATTCAATTCATACTAGATGCGATAGAATTATATCAAACAAGTGAGTTGTTCTATCGTGTAATGTATAGTAGATTCAGAATAAATAATCCTTGTTTTTTTTGTCTGAAGATTGGTGCGGCTTGCTTTAAAATATCATTCTCCATTTCCAATTGACTATTTCGTTTCCGAAGGGTATTTAACTCCTTTTGTTCAGGCATCAGATTCTCTTTTTCTGAAAGAACCTGTTGTCGCTGCTTGTTTTACCTACTTGTCAAGGGCTGAAATAATTATATCAAGTTCCACTCTTGTTTTTTTTACTTGATATAAATCTAACCATTTGTTGTTTAAATTCTTTTGTAAATGTGCGGCGTTCATTCTGTCCAAAACACACCTAATTCATATATGAAAATAGGTGATTAAATTGAAATCTCAATGGTATGATTAATCTGTCTTTAAATTTAAAATAAAAGATTAATTTTAGGGGGATATTTTTGGAAAAAGTATTAGAATATGGAGCAATAATTATACTATTAGCTATAGTCTTAGTACCAAGCGCCTTGGCAGCTTCATCTAGTGTAGACTTTTCCCTTAGAGCAACCTGAAATTTGAAATGAGAGATGCAATGAGAGTAGCTCATGTACGTAGCACTACAATGCAGAATTACTTGTTTTCTATGGTTAAGGTTGCTGCATTGTTGGGTAGGGCATTTAATAGAAAGTATAAAACTATACACATTGGGAATCAGCCACGGAATGTGGTAAATTTGTTATATTACAAAAAAGTAACATCTCATTTTATAGGCGTTACTTTTTTTATTAATAATTAGGAGGTAAGTTATGAAAAAAATGGGAGTTGTTACTATTTTATTTCTGTTGCTGATTTTAAGTGCGTGTGAAAAAAAAGAAAATACAACTGGAAGCAATGAAAGGGTGTCGCAGGAATATGGGATTGAGGACCTCAAAGATGATTTAAAAGAAATTTCAATGTACACTGGTTAGCCTGAAAAATATGGTGTGACTGTTGATTATAGTGTTAATTACACTGTGAAAGAAAACGATAAGCTAAATTATGATTACAACGCCACAACATCACTTTCAGGTACGACTATTTCTAAAGGAAATAGCAATGAGCGAATGGAGTTAACCTCGCTCCCTAATGGTTTAGAGGTCTTGTCTACAGGAGACCAAGGTACTCCAGAAACTTTTGAGATTACTCGAGAAGGACTGCCAGAGTATAAAATTTTAGAAAATGGACAACAATATTTTGTAGCTTATGATGATGAAATTATAGATAGCAAGGATAATCCTATAATCAATACTATTTTAACTTACCTTAGTGCTGATTATTTAACTCTTAGCAGTAATTTAAAAAATTACTTAGATAGTAACTTTAATCTAGGTGTTTCTGTCGAAGAAACCAATATTAATAAAACAATTAATTATACTGCTCAAAAAATTGATACTACACAGAACTATGAGATTAATAAAAATATAAACACTAAAGATAGTGATCATATCGAGTATAAACATGATATTTCCATTACATTCCAAAAGAAAACAAAATTGATTAGTGAAATTGAACACACTTACACAGAGAAAGTGACAGAGGAAACAGGCATCGAAAAATTGTATTCAGAAAAATATCACTACATGATTAAAAAAGCGCAATAGGCTCTTTTAGATTATAGGGAACAACTTCACATATCTCCATTTTAGGAGCTTTCCTTTTCAAATAAATCAACTCCACATATTTCATAAACATATGTGCGAAGTTGATTTTTATTTTGTGACATAAAACATTTAAAGACTTAATTACAATTTGTTTGTAGCAGCAAAATAATAATATTGACTACTAGCTGGATTAGTCACTGCAAAATAAGTAGCATTCTAAGGTAGGTTTTCAGTATTTTTTGTCCGAGTTGGTGTAGCTTAAGCTGACAATATTGACTCAAATCTAGAAACATTCAAAATTGATGGCGGGGTGACGTCAAACTTGAATTAATGATATACTCAAAGTAATGGCGCGTCCAATAAGACATAGAAGGGATAGGTTGGTATTTATTTCGTAATTATTTCTATTCAAATTATTAGTTTTTTTCTCATATTTAAAACAGTTTCTGGCTATTCTTTTTTTATCTTGGAATGGCTGAGCTATCCTATTTTAATGGTGATAGGTGGGATAATCTTAAGTAAGCAATTTGGTCTTTGGTCAGGTGTTTTTTTCTTTCTACTATTCATTGTCATCGGCTGGAGCAAAGAACGAAAAATGTTGCCAATTCTCGTGTTTTATGCACTATATACTTTATTGATGAATACTTTTTTTGGGTATATTATCGCATCCCCGATGGAGCTTTTGTTTTCGTATTGTTCCTTTGCTTCAAAGGAACAAATGCAAACTACTCTCTACATGTCTGTAGCTATCGCTCCCCCACTAATCAATCAGCTTCTTTTATATCTGACAGCAAGATGGATTCCACAATGGTCGATTCATTCATTAAAGCAAGTTAGTAGCAGAGTAATGACAGTGTTAATTCTTTTTCTAGTGATGGTAATTGGATTACTTTATCGGATTTTAACAGCTAATAATCAGCGTGGTGAGAGTAATCCACAAGATGACTTAATTATTTGGAGTCTGTTTTTTCTAGTGATTACTTCTTTAGCAGTTTTAAACATCTATTTTCAAAAGCAGCGTAAGCAGCAAATTCAAGAACTAAAAAATGCTCAACTAGATCAGTTGTACGATTATACAAAACAAATTGAAGGCTTATATGAAGAAATCAATCATTTTAGACATGATTATATTAATCTTTTAACTAGTTTAGAAGAAGGAATTTATGGAAATAATCTGGAGGAAGTTCAGCATGTCTATGAATCAGTTATTAAGCCAACGAAACAAACTTTTCAGGCAAATCATTACAGCTTTGGGCGTTTAGGCAACATTTTAGTCCCGGAAGTGAAGAGCCTGTTAGGATCAAAATTATTACTGGCACAGCAACAAAAAATTGACGTTCAATTAGAAGTAGTTCATCCTGTAAAATCATTTCATTTTGAGCTTGTATCTTTGATTAGAACAGTCTCTATTTTATTGGATAATGCAATAGAAGAAGCAGTTTTGACAGAAAAACCTTGGATAAGATTGGCTATTTTTGAAGAAGAAGGTGTACAAGTAATTATTCTTGAAAATAGTTGTCAAGAGCCAGTAGCTATAAAAAAAATAGCAGAAAAAGGTTACTCGTCTAAAGGCTTGAACAGAGGAATTGGCTTGTATAGCGTGAGACAAATGCTGTTAGAAATACCTCACGTCTCATTAGAAACAAGTAATCTGCCAAACGGTTTTTCGCAAATCTTAAGAATAGTGGAACATGAGGTGTAAAGATGAATATTTTTATTTTGGAAGATGACATTATCCAACAGCAGCGGTTAGAGCGAATGGTTAAAGATATAAGTGTATCTGAACGAATAGTCTACAAGCGTTTATTTGTGACAGCTAAACCAGAGGTGTTATTGGAAAAAATTACCTTAACCAGTCAGCATAACCTGTATTTTCTAGACTTGGAAATCAAAGAATCTGAGAAAAAAGGGTTGGAGGTCGCACAAAAAATTCGTCAGAAAGATTTATTTGGCACGATTGTTTTTATTACAACACATTCTGAAATGGCGCCGCTGACTTTTTCATATAAGGTTGCTGCTTTGGACTTTATCGAGAAGGATCAAGAGGACAGTATGATTGAGCAGAGAATAAAAGAATGCCTGCTATTAGCGGAGACTCGCATCGAATCAAGTGTCAGTTCGGATGCTTTTGTTTTTGAAAATAAATACGCTAAGTTCCAAATCCCTTTTTCTGAAATTTTGTATTTTGAAACAACAGGTTCGTCTCATAAAATTCGGCTTGTTACGACAATGAAGGTTATGGAATTTTATGCTGAATTAAAAGAAATTGAAGCGATGGATGAGCGGTTGTATCGATGTCATCGTGCATTTGTTATCAATTTAGCAAATGTTACCCATATAAATAAAACAGAGAAAATTGCGGTATTTTCAAATGAAGATCAATGTACAATATCTAGGAGACTAGTCAAAGAAACGATTCAGCTTTTAACAGAACTTAATCTAAATTAACCCACTAAAGTTGATTACTTTAGTGGGTTTTTTTTACCGTTCAGGCAAGGTGAAGGGTCATTTAAGGAAATGAGCTATTCCAATGGAGTATCAGCAGATAAGATGATATCAGAAGCAAAGAAAAAAAGAGTGAGGGATAGAAATGAGTAAAATAATTCAAATTAATGATGTAAGTAAAAGATATCAGAAAGAATCAGTCGTATCAGCTGTTACTATGACAATTGAAAAAGGAGAAATCTATGGATTTTTAGGGCCTAATGGTGCAGGGAAAACAACAATCATGAAGATGATATTAAATTTAGTTAAGCCTACCTCCGGAGAAATTCGGGTGAAAAATGAACTGATACAGGAAAATTCATATGAGTATTTAAAAGAAATCGGAAGTATCATTGAAACTCCAGTTTTTTATAAGAAATTAACAGCAAGAGAAAATTTAGAGCTACATGGTG
The DNA here is from genome assembly GCF_059621045.1 of Vagococcus sp. WN80Y. Lineage (NCBI taxonomy): Bacteria > Bacillati > Bacillota > Bacilli > Lactobacillales > Enterococcaceae > Vagococcus > Vagococcus sp. WN80Y. The sequence continues at coordinate 34,227 of NZ_JCAQHY010000148.1, read as the reverse complement.
AATATATGGGGGGCACTCGTTCAGAAAGAATCGAAGAGGTACTCGCAATTGTCGGTTTAGAAAAGGTAGGAAATAAACTTGTTACGGAGTATTCATTAGGAATGCGTCAGCGCTTAGGTATTGCTCGAGCGATGTTAACAAATCCAGACGTGTTACTTTTAGATGAGCCAATCAATGGATTAGACCCAGTTGGGATTAAAGAAATGCGGGAGCTGTTGCTTTTGTTAAAAAATAATTACGGCAAGACGATTTTGTTATCCAGTCATATTATTTCAGAAATTGAATGGATTGCTGATACTATCGGTGTCATTAATCAAGGACAGATAGTAAAGGAAGTAAAACTGTCAAAAATCAGAGAAGTAAGCAACCCATATTTAGCTTTAGAAGTGGATGATGTTGAAAAAGCAATCGAAGTATTGTCTAAAGAACAATCAATTGAAAAAATTCAAAGAATAGATAGTCAAACTCTTCACCTCCATGGAAATCAGATCAATCAGTCACTATTAAACAAATTACTTATTATTGAAGGTATTTCTATCAATCGCATTGAAAAACATCAAAATACACTGGAAGAATATTTCTTATCAATAATCAATGGAGGCAAATAACATGACACATTTATTAAAATTAGAATGGAAGAAAAATCAATTAGCAGGTTATTTAAAATTTGTAGGGATTAGTATTATTACAATTTTTATCGTTATAACTTTAATGGCAGTGGGATCTAACAGTCAGGAGGAGTTGATGTTTACGGATTTTACATCATTTATGTCTCTGGGCAGTATATTTATTCGTATTGTTTTTGTAATTTTTTCAGGAGTATTATTGTCACGTTTAGTTGTAGATGAATATAAAGATAAAACGATTCAAGTTTTATTTACCTATCCGATTAATCGAAAAAAAGTGATGAAAAGCAAACTGATAACTGTACTAAGCTATTGCTTTTTGAGTATTGTGGTAGCGACTTTTAGCATAAGCATTTTGACATTTTTTGTTAATCCAATGCTGCATTTATTTCCGGAAAATATGACACTGATAATGATTGTTAAAACGATTCCTAGCACGCTGATCAATGCCTTAATGACAGCATGTCTAAGTCTGATCCCACTTTATTTTGGCGTACAAAAGCAATCTAGTGCTACAACCATCACAGTGTCAGTTTTGATTGGTTTTCTAGTGAATGCCACAGTTTCAGATGGCAATAGCAGTTTGAATTTAAATCAAATGTTTATTGTTCCAGCAATCTTAAGCCTAATTGGATTAGCTGTTGGTTATTTATCATATGATAAAATCGAAGCGAAAGATATTGGGTAGGAAAGAACAAAAATGAAGAAAATAATCATAAGTATTTTTAAACTAAACCTAAAATAATAGGAGATTGATGAAAATTGAAAAAAACAATAACTTTAATCATTGTAGTCATTATAGTATTTGCAACTATGGCAAATCCTGTGTATGCAGAGTCAGAACAACAAACAAAAGCTATACAAAACCTATTGGACGAAGCTTGTCGTATTTCAGGTACGCCTGGAATGTCTGTTTCAATTGTGCAAGAAGGTCAAACATATTATTACTCATCAGGTTATGCTAACCAAGAAGAAAAACTTAAATCTACTGAAGAAACGCTATACGAATTGGCTTCAGTAAGTAAAGCTTATACGGCAACAGGAGTGCTACTGTTAGAACAGAACAACCTGTTAACATTAGAGGATTCTGTCCGGACTTATCTTCCTTGGTTAACATTATCCTATGAAGGAACCCCTATTGATATGTCCAAAATGACAATTGGATACCTTCTTTATCACACGAGTGGTTTAACAAACGCCAAGCATACAAAGTATATTCCGCAAGGCAAGACAGATGACATGTTAGAAAAAACCGTGAAAAAACTTGTTGATGTAGACTTGGATTTTTTACCTGGAGAAAAATATGACTATGGAACTGTCAATTACGATATTTTAGGACTAATTATTGAAACTGTTTCTAAAAAAAGTTATGAAGAATTTATGATTAATGAAGTTTTTACACCGTTAGGGTTAAATCAAACATACGCATTTGAAGAAGACGCTCTGATAGAAAATCATTTAGCACAAGGGTATCGATCATCCTTTTTAAGAACTAAACGCTACAAAGCACCAGATTATAGAGGGAATAAGCCAGCTGGATATTTAATTTCTTCAGCGAAAGATATGGCTAGATGGATGCAATTACAACTAGCGCCACCAGGTGATATTCCTGATAAGTTAATAAAAGCAATTCAAAAATCTCATCAGCCAGACGACTCTGTTCCATCGGTAGACTCTATGTATTATGCTGGTGGATGGGCAGTAGATAAGAAGTTGTCTATTATTGAACATTCAGGCAATAACCCTAGTTTCACCACCCAAGTTGTTCTATTCCCTGATGAGCAGTTGGGTATTAGCTTACTCTCGAATGGAAATACAACAAACATTGATTTAGTTTATAATATCAAAGAGATTTTAGCTGGAGATTTAAACCAGACATATTCTATGGGACCTATTAGAAAAATTGATTTAATCTTCACTCTAATAACACTAGCTAGCAGTGGACTTTCGATAATTTTTCTACTTCTAGGAATACGAAGAAAACGGAAGCAACTTTATAAAGAAAAAACAAAAAAAAGAACCATGTTGAAGGTGATTTCAATACTGGCAACTATCTCGTCATTAGCCCTTTGTATGTTTCTTCCCATGCTATTAGGTATGCGGTGGTCAGATTTAAATGACTGGGAGCCAAGTATTTTTACAGCATGTTTGGCCATTTTTTTCTTAAGTTCAAGTGTTACTTGGTTCTTTTTATCACCTAGTTTTGATCGAATTAAAGACAAACCGTTAAAATTATAGTGAGATGCGAAAAAAATAGTATTTCGGAATATAAGAGCATCATTTTTGCTCAAAAATTTTGATTATTTTGACTATCTTTTAGTAGATTATTTTTCTATTTTGTTATTAGAAGAGGAGAGTACGTTATATCAAGATTGTCCGAATAGGTATATTCTAAATAGACAATGGATTAGTGTAAGCCCTATTCAATACAGCATGTCCAAAGTTGATGTATATACATTGATCGAAGTACTTACTATTGATAAAAGATATACTTTGTAATATACTATACATAGTGTTAATTTAATGTTTTAGTGTCAGTTCAACGAAATATTAGAGGATAAATAATATAGTAAACTCAGAGAAAGAGTCAGTCCCTGAAAATTTTATATCTTAGAAAGTGAATAATCATTAGATATTCCAGGGCTTAATAGTAAAGGAGGTAGCATTATGATTAATACTAATATTAAAAGGTCAGCTGCTTACAAAGTGAGAAAATCTGGAAATAGCGATGTTGTGACTATCCCTGCAATGATTAAAGAAAAACTTGGAATAGAAGATGGAGATTCGTTAGCCTTTGTTATAAACGAATCAGGTTCAGTTACAATTGAAAAAGAATTACCTAAAGTCAATGTCGATAAAGCAATGGAAAAAGCTTTAAACCAGTATCATGATCTCTTAAGTGATTTAGTTGACCTTTAAGGAGACATTATTAAATGATTAATAGTTTAACAGTAGAAAATATAATAAAATTTAACGCATATGTCATTGGAACGTTTAGCCCCAAAGAAACGATTGCAATCAAAGATGCTTCAGCGCTACAAATGTCTGTGGCTCAACCAAATCAAGTTGTATTTGATGAAGAGCTATACAAATCAATTTATGAAAAAGCAGCTATTCTTTTTATAAATATCGCTACAAAACATTGTTTTCATAATGGTAACAAAAGAACTGCATGGCTATCTCTTGTTGTATTTTTTGATATAAACGGCTATGATACCTCATTCCCTAGAGAAGAGGGTGTTAAATTCACATTAGATGTTGTCAATTCAAATTCGAAAGGCGAATCTTTTGATAATTTAAAAAATAGAGTTTTCGAATACCTAAGAAACTCACTCTACATAACTCAACGCTAAATAGTCATAATAAACAAGTACTTCAAAAATAATATGAGTACTTGTTTATTTTTTTATATACTTATCTATTTAGAATGCCTTCAATCATTCAAATGAACAACACTCAGTTAGTGAACCTATGTTATAAAGTCTCTATATTTGTCCAAGCAGAGCGACAAAAAATGGGATTTTTTTGCCTTGCAACATGGTACCATGGTAGATAGTGAGAAGGAGGAGTTATAATGGCAATTATCGGTTATGCAAGGGTAAGCACAACTCATCAAAAATTAGATTCGCAAATTGACGCACTTAACGTATACGGTGTAAATGAAATACATACAGAATATGAGAGTGGGAAAAAAACAGAACGTACGGTATTGAAAGAAGTTGTTCAAAAACTAAAAAGAGGAGATACTTTCGTAGTATATAGGTTAGATAGACTAGCGAGGGGAACCCAACACTTGCTCAAATTGTTGGATTTTTTTGAAAAGGAAGGAATCAATTTTGTTAGTATTCAGAATCAAATTGATTCCTCGACACCTATGGGAAAGATGATATTTACAATTGTGGGAGCTTTTGCTGAAATGGAGGCAGATTTAATAAAAGAACGTATATTGGCAGGGCTAGAATCAGCTAAAAAGAAAGGGGTAATTCTTGGTCGTCCCCCGTTAGATGATAGATTAGAAAAAGCAATTAACTTGTATTGTTGTTCAAATATGAAAGTTTCTGAAATATGTGAGAAGTATCATTTATCAGCAAGTTCAATCTATCGTTATATCCGCATAAAAAATATCAAATTAAGGAGAAAAGCAAGTTAGCATATAGGTTGATGTAGAAAAGTTGTCTATCAAATTGAGCAATGGTAGTTAAGAAATTATAGTGAAAATGTGTTTGAGAAAATTTTTTCTTGAATAATACTGACCAAATCTTTCCAACTATTTAGGTCAGAAGCATGTTCTAAATAGAAGAAATCTGAATTTAACTGATTGAATTCATAGCTGTCTGAAATAATTAAATGAGATTGGTCAGGGTCATTTATAAGGCGAATTTGATTAGGGTTGAAGATAGCCTCAATTTTTTGCCCAATCATGGCCTCTCCGCTAGCATTTTTTGAGAAGTGAATACAGATATTAAGAGGCTCTTTCTTTCTGTTAATTACAATTAATCCTGCAAGAAATATTTCGAAATTTTGGAATCGGTTTGGGATTGGGAAATCTTTTCTGAATTTTTCAAGAAACTCTTCAATTTGAAAAATAGTAATGCCCTTATGTTGTAACTCTTTTTCTTTAAAGATGTTATTCATCGAATAAGTTGTAAAGTCAGAAGGTAGATCTATATTGAGATAAAATACATAAACATAGAACAGGACGAGTTGAACAAAATAGAACTGGCAGTAATAGGGCTCGATAGACAAGTCTAATTCCTTAAGAAGGGAATCGATCATTGCTTGACTTCTATTGATAATGGGTGAGTCTATAGCGGATAGACCTGAACTAATTTGACAAATATTTTCTTCAGAATCAAGATTGGATGAGTTGAATCTTAAAAAGAAATTTAAAAAAAGTTTTTCTTCTAAAAGTTTTTTTGGGGGAACATTCTCTCCAAAGTCATTTAAACCTTGGCTAAGGTCATTTATTTGTTGAAAGACAGACAGTATCTGCTGTATCTGTTGATCTATTGATACATACCTATTTGTTTTCAAAATTCTCCATAAAGTAATGCTAAATAGATAGTCGACTTGACTATATCGAGAGTTTAGATTAGGCGTTAGGATGGGTAAATTCATTTTTTCAGATGCTTTTTGGTTTGACTTAGTAAATGGCCATAGGAGCCCTTTAAATGAGTACCAATAGAAATAATAGGTGAAAGACCTAAGGTCCTTTTCTTCATATATTAGGTTAGTATCCCGATTTGGGGACGTAAAAGAAAGTTCAATATTGAATTTGGACAGTATCTGTTGAACATTATTCAAATGTCTATAAATAGTGGACCTGCTTAGGTAAAGAACATTAGCAAGTTCAGAAGCTGATTGAAATTTTCTTTCCAGTAAAGCCTTAATAAGAATGAATTCGATGGATTCTTTTACATAAGATAAATGTAAAGAATCAACATAATATGGAAATGGGTGAGGTGTATTAATGGTAAGTGAGACTGTACCAGAGCCATTAACTATCATAATATCATCTTCTGAAAAAGCACTATCCAAATCATTTTGAAGTTCTAATATATAGCGGGCCAAAGTCTTTTTTGATACACTTAGATTGTTTTGTAGCTCATCAAGAGTGGTAGAGTAACCATTAAAGAGAATTTGTTTGAATATCTTGAATTTGTTTGAAGTAGTTTTATTTAAAAATAGCATCTATTAATCAGCTCCATATTTTACTACTAGTATAAAGATAAACTCTATACTAGTCTAGTATAGGTAGTTGTTTTTTTGATATTTTTTTTTGAATATATAATAGATAAAATAACATCTATCTGTTTTGTTGAACTATAAACTTTTGGACGAGCTCTATTTCGTAAAACGACGGATTTTATGGCTGGTCTCAATATTATATAAATTGCAGTATGCTTCTCAAAAGTTATAAACTCGTGCATTAATAAATCATTTGCGCTAAACTCGAGATAAGTTCCGACCAAAAAATTATTTTGAATGAAGACAAATGACCGATACTCATCCTATATCAAATGAACTCGGACTGAAAGAAGATTGTTCAACTATCAAATGTGATCATGTCATGCACATTTTTACTACGGATAATTCCTATTGACAATTGAGCTATTCTAACCAAAAGCTTTTTGTCTCATTTTTCTTTCAAACAGATTGCATTACAAGGTTTTCCTATAAAAAAAGTTAAGTTAATCAGAGGAAGTCCTCTTTTTCTTAAGTGATGATAAATAGTAGGGGAAGAAATGTGACACTGCTTTGCAATCTCACTAACAGATAACTCCGTTTCTTGGTATAATACCAAAGCTTGATCCACAAAGGTTTTGACAAGTCCCATAAGTATATAATAAACTATATTTTTTCAAACAGCCTCAATTAGTAAAGAGAGCGTTTACAAATCGTGTGTTTTAAGTTATGATTAGTATGTTAAGAAAAGGATTGTTACCTTAATAGGGCATGACCTAATCAGACATAAATAAAGAGAATGACTCTCTATTTATGCCTGATTGGTTTTTTTTTATTTAATAATTTAAAGAAGAGGAGAGTTACGAATGAAAAAAATGTTAGGTAGTATCATGATGGGGTTAATTTTATTGACAGGGTGTGGTAGTAACGTTGCAACAAATAAGGAGCCAGATAGCATGAAAAAAGAACAAAGTACAGAACTAACGCTGTACATTGTTCGACACGGAAAAACCATGCTAAATACGACTGATCGTGTTCAAGGGTGGTCAGATGCTGTTTTAACTCCAAAAGGTGAAGAAGTCGTTACGGCTGCTGGGGTAGGATTGAAAGATATTGAATTTCAAAATGCCTATAGCAGTGATAGTGGTCGAGCTGTTCAAACGGCCGAATTAATACTAAAAGAAAATGATAAATCCTCAAAATTAAAGGTACAAACCGATCCTAGATTAAGAGAATTCAACTTTGGTACCTATGAAGGCGATTTGAATCATACTATGTGGCAGGATATTGCTGATGATCAAGGCGTTACCTTGGAAGAATTTATGAAAAACATGACGCCCGAATCGTTTGCTAATAGCGTAGCTAAGTTAGATGCTAAAAACGTCACAGAAGAGGTAAGTAACTGGCCAGCAGAAGACTATCAGACGATTACGACACGATTAAAAGAAGCCCTTGATGCCGTAGTTGAAGCAGAATTAGCCAATCCAGGTAATGGAAATGTATTAATTACTAGCCATGGTCTCAGTATATCAGCACTGCTAGCTACATTATTTGATGATTTTGAAATTCCAGAAGGTGGATTGAAAAATGCTAGTGTCTCGACGATTACTTACAAAGATGGCACTTATACATTGGGTAATATCAATGATTTAAGCTATGTTGAAGCAGGGACAAAATAAGGTTTTTTGATTTAATTTTTACAGTTCAATTAAAACGATTGTATGTGTTATAACGACTTTACATCAAATAATGTAACTAGCTAGAATTCAGGTGAACTAGTTTACCAAAAAGACAACTTAGTCATTGATGACAAGGTTGTCTTTTTGAGGTAATAAGAGTGAGATTATGCTTTAGTCGATAAACGATTTTAATAACAAAAAAGGCAAACTGTTACGTCAATAGAGTGCTTTTTGTGTATAATTGAGAGGCATGATGACCAAACTTAATTGGGGTTGCAAAGGATTTAAAATAAGTGAGGATTTGTTGAAAAGTTGAACTAAAAGAATAATGACACAATCAACGGGTTGGGGTTTTTGAGTTTATTCATAGTATATAAGGAGAGAGAGATGAAGCAGGAGCTGAGTTTTAATTTGTTTTTACAAAATAAAATAGCAATGGAAGTTACGTCAGTTGCAGATAGGGAACTTCAAGTAAGTACAGAAATGACTATATATTTTGTGCTATCAGGTTATGTCGAGCTGATCCATAATGGAAGAGGGGTTGCCCTAAAAAAAGGGGACATCTATTTAGTTAATCCTTATGATTTAGTTGGGTTTATAGCAGATGGAGCAAATCTTGTGTTAGTGGTAAAAATAGATTTAGGGCAGTCCTATAGTGTGACAAAGCCTCTATCACCACTTTATATGAAGGATGCCTATGACAAAATTTCTCATACCTTAGCTGCTATGTTTCTTGAAATAGAGTCGAAGCAAACTGGTTTTGAAGAAATAGTAGAAGGGTATATCTACCGATTAAAAGGGCTTTTTAAACGGTACTTGCCGGCAAGCTTTAGTGGAGAAGAAACGAGTCAAGCGCCTATTTTGACTCTTAAAAACAAAGAAATCATTGATTATATTAACCTTCATTACAGAGAGGAACTCTCTTTAGATAGTCTGGCGGAGCAGTTTTTTATTAGTAAGTATTACTTGGCCCACTCTTTTAAACAGCAGGTTGGCTTAACGATTGGCAATTATATCAAGGAAATTAGGCTGATTCATAGCCATCTACTTGTTGAGCAGACCACTCTTTCTATGATAGAAATTGCTAATGAAACGGGATTTTCCAATGTTAGAAGTTTTAGTGAGGGCTTCAAGCTGAAATACGGTTTAACGCCAGTAGCGTATCGCCAAGAATTAATAAAAGAAAATACCTCGTCTATAGATGGACAAAAGGTGAATGAATTAGGAGCACTTCAAATCTTAAATAGTTTTGCAGGAATTGATGGCTTAATACGATTTGATAAGGAAGAAATCAAAGAGATTAGTGCGGAGATTTTTCCAAACAGTAAAAAAAGCCAGCTACCATCCACACACATATTTGTCCGTTTAAAGGATGTCACTTCTGAGGTGAAGCTTGATTTGATTGAAAAGATGGGGGTGGCTAAATTTGTTTCTGTGACAGATGTGCTGACTATTATGAATGTGAGACAAATTGATCATGCTGTTTTCTATGAAAGTGACCGATTAATACATGTTTTCAAAGAGATTGTTAAAAGAGGGCTAGTCCCTTATATTCAAATTAGTTTTGCGGATTATGAAAAGCTTTGTGATATAACGGAAGACGAAGCTATTTTTTATCAGATATTTAATCGGCTAGCATTTGATTTAGAAAGAGAGTTTAAACAAATGACTGGTTGGTATTTTGAATTCCGCTGTTTCTACGAATTAAAGCGATCTGGAAAGCTGTGCCATTCTGTAAAAGAAATTATTCCACGATTTAAAGAAATTGGCAAAACCCTAGTACACCTTCCCGTTCAACCAAACTTAGAAGTACTATCGGAAAAAAATGGGAATTCAGCAGGTATCATCGATGATATGGCTCGTGTAAAGGAGTATGATTATGAGGAAGTACTAGGGCTGTTAACAGAACCAAAATACATTGATATTATTAGTGAAAATAAGAATATTGAGATGCAAGGTAATATTGTGAAGCGTATGGATCAATTAGAAGCGGATGTCTATTATCAGCAGTTTACAGACCTTGTTTACGCCAATCAAATGTTATGGCTATTTATGTATAATCTAACGAAAACAACAATGTCATTTGAGCCGATGTCACTTGATGGCACGCCTTTATTTACCTATTTTCCAGAAAGTATGTCTCAAAAATTATCAGTGTTATCCAAAAATAATATTAGGCGGGATATGTGGTATGCGTATCAATTTAGAGAGCGTTTATTTGAGACAATGGTATTTAATACTGAGTTTTGTGTGATGACCAAACAAGGGGATAATTACAGAATATTAGCTATTTATCCTGAAAAAGAAGTGATTGAGACCTTGTTTAAACGAGGGAAAGCAACTCAGCAAGAAGCAACAATGGGTTTAACGATTAAATTTAAAGAAATGTCAGGAACGTATCAAATAATAGAGCAAAAAATAACACCTGAAATTAGAAATAGGGTCAATAAAACATGGGGGACCTCGGATAGTGAAAAATTGTCTTCTGAATTAATTGATTATTTAGATGATATTTCTCAACCTGTGATTAGTTTGAAAGAGCAAGAAATAAAGGGAGATTACAATTTGAAAATGACGCTACCTATTTTTAGTATTACTTATATAGAATTAAATCGATTATATTAAGTGTGAAATATTGCTGTTGTCATTTAGAATATGACTGACAAACAGCAATATTTTTTATGTTTAAAACAATATATGTCACGAAAAAATGCAACCGTTTTATTAAGATAGAGATAGAAAAAGTTAGGGGGAATTAGGTTGAAAGAGTGGTATTCAAAAAGGTCAGAAAGAAAGAAACGGTTAGTGGAAGAGGTAAAAAAAGATAGGGAAGTGCTAAAAGCAAAAAAAGCGGCGATCTCGAAATTACCAACAGGAGAACAAACGTCTGCGAAGGAAAAGTTGAAAGCGGAACAACGGTCATTGAGAGAAGAAAAAAAGAAACAAATGGCCTCTTTAGAAAAACAGGATAAAAAAATAGCTAAAAAGGAACAAAAAATATATAAAAAAATAAAACGCCGACCTCAAAGAGCTGTTGGTTGGTCAATTGTAGCTATTTTAATTGGCACAGTTGTCGTGAAATTTGGCCCAACCGTGGCAGATATGGCTTCAACTATGTCTGGTAAGGGAATCGAAATTACCTCTGGTACAGAAGAAGGGAAGAAAGCACGTGTAGCTGGAGAAGTTCTTTCAGAGGAGATTGCCGATGAAGGGATTGTCTTACTGAAAAATGAAGGGGAATCCCTACCTCTAGCTGATAAGACAATCAATGTCTTTGGTGCATCAGCCTTTAATTTTCGTTACGGTGGTGGCGGTTCAGGTGGCTCTGATACATCTCGTGCCGTTACCTTGTTTGATGGATTAGAAGAGGCTGGTATTACTTATAACAAAGAATTAAAGGGATTTTATGAAGGGTTACCTGAGGTTGAAGAAAAAAATAGTGGTTCATCTGGATTGATGCAAATTGTTCAATCTATGTTATCTAAAAATGACTATGATGAGCCTGAAATTGATTACTTAACAGGAGATGTCTTGAAACAAGCCAAAGACTATTCAGATAATGCGTTAATTGTCATTGCCAGCTCTGGCGTTGAGAGTAGTGACATGTCTAAAGAAGAGTTGGAACTCACTGAAAATATGAAAGAGCTCATTAAAAAAGTGACAAGTGAATTTGAAAATGTCGCAGTTGTTGTGAATGCAGGGAATACTCTGGAACTTGGCTACTTAGAAGAGTTTCCACAAATTAAATCAATTGTTTGGACTGGAACACCGGGGCCATATGGGGCACGCTCATTAGCCAACATTTTAGCTGGAAACACTAATCCTTCAGGACGTTTAGTGGACACTTATGCTTATGATGTTGATTCAGCGCCTGCTACTGAAAATTTTGGGACCTATGCTTATGAAAATTTGGATAAACATTTTGTGAATTATGAAGAAGGGATTTATATTGGCTACCGCTTCTACGAAACCTTCTATCAAGGGCAAGAAGAAGCCTATCAAAAGGCGGTTCAATACCCTTATGGTTATGGCTTAAGCTATACTGATTTTGAGTGGAAAGTTGTTAAAAAAGAGTTCAATAACGAAAAGATTACGATGGCTGTTGAAGTAACAAACACTGGTAAGGTTGAAGGGAAAGATGTGGTTCAATTGTATTATTCTGCCCCTTATTACTCAGGTGGAATTGAAAAAGCGGCCATTGAATTAGGGGCGTATCAAAAAACAAACTCACTTAAACCAGGTGAAAAAGAAGTCGTTACGTTAACTTATAGTACGAATGATATGGCTTCTTATGATATGACTAAGGAAGAGGCCTTTGTCTTAGAACAAGGCAGTTATGAAATCAAATTAGGTAAAAACGTTCATGACATAGTTACGACAGAGAAATACGAGCAAAAAGAGACATTAGTAATGAAGGAAGATAGTGCTACAGGAACAGAGATTAGCAATTTGTTTGAGCAGACAGATGCTGGTTTGACTTATCTTTCTCGGAATGAGTGGGATAAAACATATCCAACTGATAAGAACACAGATTATGTAGCGCCAGAGTTTGTTGTAGAAGAAGCAAACAAGCAAACAATGGATTCCAAATTAGAGATGCCAACAGTTGGAGTGGATAAAGACTTAAAACTAAAAGAGTTAAAAGATGTGGATTATAATGATCCTAAGTGGGATGAATTTATGTCACAATTTACTATTGAAGAATTAATGGATTTCTACACACAGGGGGCTTATAAAACGAATCCTGTCGAACGTTTAGGTGTACCGGCAACGGTTCTGTTAGATGGACCTGCAGGCATTAACTTTTTCTTTAAACCGGTTGAGGCCGCGTCATACCCAACGGAAATTGTTTTATCATCAACTTGGAACGATGAATTAGCCTATGAAATGGGGGCGGCTGTTGGTAAAGAAGCGAAAGCGATGGGCGTTCATGGATGGTACGCACCAGCTATGAATATCCATAGAACTGCTAAAGGTGGACGTAATTTTGAGTATTTTTCAGAAGACCCGCTTTTATCAGGAAAAATGGCTTCAGCTGTTACAAGAGGAACGCAAGACCAAGGAGTAATGGTCTTCATGAAACACTTTGCGATGAATGATCAAGAAACACATGCTAGATCAGGTCTTTATGTCTGGGCAAATGAGCAAGCGATGCGTGAAGTTCATTTGAAACCCTTTGAAATTAGTGTGAAAGAAGGCCAAAATATTGCTACCATGTCTAGTTTCAGCTATATCAACGGACAATGGGCAGGAGCGAACTCTACTTTATTAAATGATTTGCTCAGAGATGAGTGGGGCTTTGAAGGAATGGTATCAAGTGATGCTGTCTTCGGTTTCATGCATGCAGATAAAGCTGTTGTAGCGGGGAATGATTTGATGCTCGATATTATGTCTAAATCGGCTAACAAAAAACGGTTAGAAAAAGCCTATAAAGTAGATCCGTCAGGTATTACTGTAGGGTTACAAACAAGTGCGAAGAATGTCATGTTCTCCATGCTACAAACCTATTTGTTCGATTAAAAAGTAGCCAAGGCTGAGGGGGAATCAGCCTTGGTTTAATTCGTAAAGTAACAAGTAAAAGAGGTGGAAAGTTGAAACACATAGAGATAATTAGTCAAATGACTTTAGAAGAAAAAGCGTCTTTGATGTCGGGCGAAAATTTTTGGAATACTAAGGCCATTGAACGTTTAAATATTCCATCAATTATGATGACAGATGGTCCTCATGGGGTAAGAAAACAAGCGGGAAAAGCGGATCATTTAGGCTTAAATAAAAGTATTCCAGCAACATGTTATCCGACTGCTGCGACAATTGCCAACAGTTGGGACAGAGAGTTGATTTATAAAATGGGCGACTATCTCGGAAGAGAGTCAGTTAATGAAAATGTCAGTGTCTTACTTGGGCCAGGGATTAATATTAAACGGAATCCATTATGTGGTCGTAATTTTGAGTATTTTTCAGAAGATCCTTATTTAACTGGTGAGTTAGGGGTTGCCATGGTTAAGGGAATGCAGTCACAAGGAATTTCAGCTGCACCAAAGCATTACGCTGTTAATAGCCAAGAACATATGAGAATGACTATTGACGAAGTGGTAGATGAAAGAAGCTTGCGAGAGATTTATTTACCTGCATTTGAAAAAGTAGTTAAAGAAGGTAAAACAAAAACACTGATGTCTTCTTACAATCGCGTAAACGGTGAGTTTGCCAATGAAAACACTCATTTAATGACGGACATACTTTTTGATGAGTGGGGATATGACGGTGTTGTTGTGACTGATTGGGGAGGCAATAATGACCGCGTTGCAGGTCTTAAGGCTCATAATCAATTAGAGATGCCAGCGACAAATGGGATTACAGATTTAGAGATTGTTCAAGCGGTTAAAGATGGGACGTTGGATGAAACAATTTTGGATGAGGCCGTGTCTCAGCTGCTAACGTTAGTAGTTGACACGTCAAAAATTACCACTAAAGAAATCGAGGTCGATTTAGAAAAACACCATGAAGTAGCGGTTGAAATTGCAAGAGAATCTCTAGTTCTTTTAAAAAATGAAGATAATTTGCTGCCAATCCAAGATAATAAGACTATTGGGTTGATTGGTGACTTTGCCAAAACACCTAGGTATCAAGGGGCAGGCAGTTCGTTGATTAATCCAACTAAATTACCTAATGCAGTGGATGTTTTGAGTGAATCACCTCTTAATATCAAAGGGTATGCCCAAGGTTTCGTGAGACGTGGTAAAACAAAAGAAAAACTTGTTAGGGAAGCTTTGGAGTTGAGTCAGCAAGTTGAAACAGTTCTACTATTTGTTGGTCTAGATGAGAGCAGTGAAGCCGAAGGAATAGACAGACAAAGCTTGAAACTTCCTCAAAATCAACTTCATTTAATAGAGGAAATCACTAAAGTAAATTCAAATGTTGTGATAATTCTTGCGGGTGGTGGCGTTGTTGAAATGCCTTTTATTAAGCAGGTTAAAAGTATTCTTCACACCTATTTAGCTGGACAAGGAAGTGCGGAAGCGGTCCGAGATATTGTTTTAGGGATAGAAAACCCAAGTGGGAAGCTAACTGAAACCTATCCTGTTAAGTATGAAGATACACCTTCAGCACCGTTCTATCCAGGAAAAGAAGCAACTGCTGAACATAGGGAAGCCTTATTTATTGGCTATCGTTATTTTGATACATTTGAAAAAGAAGTCCTATTTCCTTTTGGCCATGGCTTATCGTACACTAGTTTTAGCTACGATGATTTAATGATTGGGGATAATCACGTCTCTTTATCAGTCACTAATACTGGAAACGTTTCTGGGAGTGACGTGGCTCAGCTCTATATTGAGAAGAAAGAGTCTAGTATTTTTCGAGCTAAAAAAGAATTAAAAGGCTTTGCTAAAGTATTTTTAGAGCCTGGGGAAACCAAACAAGTTACAATAGAATTATCAGCTCGTGATTTTAGTTTTTACAGTGTTCAACGTAAAGATTGGGTCATTGAAGAAGGGGATTACTTGATTCAAGTTGGAGCTTCTATTCGTGATATTCGTTTAGAAGGAGAACTGTTTGTCTCAGGAGTTGCAAACATACATGAGTACACAGAGGAGAATTTTCCTCATTACTTCACGGGTGAGCTTGCTGATATAGCGGATGCTGAATTTAGTCGATTGCTAGGGTATAAACCACCTTCTCCTTTTTGGCGCAAAGAAGATTCTCTAGGGATGAATGACACGATTGCTCAAGCAAGAGCTAAACATTGGTTAGGAAAAGCAACCTATGGTTTAGTTGCAGGTGTGAAAAATGGTTTTATGCTAATTGATAACCCCATTTGGTCAAATAACATGTATTTTGTTATCAACATGCCTTTTAGGCAAATTGAAAGATTCACTGGTGGGAAAATTAATTCAAAAATGGTTCAAGGCTACTTGAATGTTTTAAACAAAGAGAAAAAAACGAAGAAATAATTGTATAGTGGTGTCCAGGCCCTCTCTTTTAACCCTAGAAATCTTAACACACAAGGTTTCTAGGGTTTTAGTTTTTCTCCAAGCTTCAATAATTTGAGGAAAGTGATAGTGAATTCAGTTGTGGTTACTTGTTCTTTTTAATTTTTGTTAATAATTAGAAATGCTGTACGGGCTAGATTAATGTTATACTAATTTTAAATAACTAATTGTGAGGAGAGAGTACGAGGTGAAAATGAATAAGCCCTGTTTCTATCTGCTTTTAGCCGTATTTTTTCTATATGGATGTTCAAAAGAAGAAGAGAAACCAATTATTGTGAATTCGAACCACGTGAAAGAAAGCCATGAAGTGGAAAAAAAGGCTGATGTCTTTAGTGACTATGAGCTAGTCTCAGGAGACACATTCTCTAAAATATCTAAAAAGACAAATGTATCAATTGAGCAACTAGAAAAATGGAATCCAGATACTAATCCTGACCATTTGATAGCAGGAGAGACGCTCAAAATTGTCAGTAAGGTATTGGCGCATATTGATGAAGATAAAGTAACGTATCAGCCGGGATTTATTTATGAAAAAATGTCAAAGGAAATAAAGCAAAAAATCACAGGGAAAAGTTATCAAAGTGAGGCACCTGTCACACTAGATGATTTGAGGTATGTGACGGTCTTGTATGTGGATTTACAGGGGAAAAAACAAGCAGGCGAGTTAATCGTCAATAAATATATTGCTCAGGATATGGTTGAAATATTTTATGAGCTCTATCAAAAAAAATATCCGATCGAAAGAATGCAGCTAGTAGAAGCTTATGGGGCAAACGATGAATTATCAATGAGTGACAACAATACGTCAGCCTTTTGTTATCGACCAATAGAAGGGAGTACGGAAACTTCTTATCATTCATATGGATTGGCAATAGATATCAATCCGTTTGTCAATCCTTATGTAAAAAATGATCAGGTACTCCCGCAAGATGCAGAAGTATTTGCTAATCGCAATAAAGGTGAGTTCAGTAGTCAAGAAGCAGAAATGATGATTGATCAGAGTAGTGTGGTGTACCAAGCCTTTCAATCAAGAGGATATGAGTGGGGCGGAGATTGGGAGACACCAAAAGACTATCAACATTTTGAAAAAATAATTAATTAATTAATCTGGTTAATCAACAAATAGCGGTCAGAAATGCTCTTTTTGATGCATTTCTGGCTTTTTTGTTAGCAAGAGGTAACACTTGATGTATTTATCACTAAACAAAAAGGACAGTCTTTAAATGCAAGCATCTAATTTAAGTGTTTGAGAATCAAACTAAGAAACGTTGAGTTAACATTAAAATAAAGGAAGCGTTGACATTGTTTCCTATTCAGTGTATCATTAGCGGTGTAAAAGGATGGTTATTATTAAGTTAAGCTAGACCTAAGCAAACCTATTAAGGCTTGTTTAGGTCTATTTTTGTCTAAAAAAAGGGGCGATTGGTTTGAAAATCATCAAAGTATTAAATAATAACGTAATTGTTGCTCTTAATGAAGAGGCTGAAGAGGTTATCTTAATGGGGAGTGGTTTAGGGTTTCAAATGAAAACTGATTCTACCATTCATACTGAAAAAATAGAAAAAGTATTCAAATTAGAAGGTAAAGTCGAACGGGAGCAGCTCGAAAAATTGCTGTCAGAGATTCCAGAAGATGTTATTCGCATTTCTTATGAAGTCATTAGTTATGCTAAAAAAAAGCTGAACAAAGAGCTAAAAGACTCGGCTTTTATTGCCATAGCGGATCATTTGAATTCTGCTATTCAGCGTGACAAAAAAGATGTACAGGTCAAAAATTTTCTACTGTGGGACATTAAACGTTTCTTCCCTGATGAACTGCGGATTGGACAAAAAGCGATTGATATTGTCAATGAAAAATTCAATACGACGCTGTCAGAAGATGAAGCGGGATTTATTGCCTTACATATTACCAATGCAAGCTTAGACAGTGGTTATGATGATGCAGTTAGTTTAACTCAGTTAATCGAAGAAATTCTAACGGTGATTAAGTATACATTGCGGATTAATTTTTCAGAAAATGATATTTATTATCAACGATTTATTACACATTTAAAATTTTTTTCTCAACGGGCTTTAACTAATCAAATTCATCCAGTAACAGAAAATAAAGTTGAAAATGAGTTGTTTGAACTTGTAACAAACCAATATCCTGAAGCCTTTGAAGTGACTAGAAAAGTATCTGAGTTTTTAAAAACTCGTAGAAACTACACGATTTCAAAAGATGAGCAAGTCTATATTACGATTCATCTTGCAAGGATTATTGATAAAACCAAGAATTAAGAGAATTCTCTTAATATATAAATTCAGTAGAAAGGGGCAAGGAAAACTTCCTGTGGAAAGGACCGGATCGTGACATTAAGTTGGCGAAACCTTTAAATAAGAAAAGCTTCGCGAATCGCTTAGCTTGACACCGATTAGAGTATAGAGAAAGCTAGATACTTTCCTGTATTCTAAAAAAACTATTTGGAGGTATTAACATGGGTAAATATGAAGAATTAGCTAAGAATATTGTCAGAGAAGTGGGAGGCAAGGAAAACGTCATTTCATTGACGAACTGCATCACTCGCCTGCGCTTCAAACTGAAAGATGAAAGTAAAGCAAATACGGATGTTCTAAAAAACATGGATGGTGTGGTAACAGTTATGCAAGCTGGAGGACAATACCAAGTTGTTATTGGCAATCATGTTCCTGATGTCAGAAAAGATGTGGATGCTGTTTTAGGCGTACTAGAAACGCCTACTGAGTCGGGGACAAAAGGCAATCTATTTGATCAATTTGTTGATATGATTTCCTCTATTTTCCAACCGATTTTAGCACCACTATCTGCGGCGGGTATGTTAAAAGGGGTTAATGCCATTTTGATTTTCGCTTTAGGGGCTAGCTTTGCAGAGTCGTCAACATCAGCTATTTTTAATGCGATGGGTGACGGATTATTCAAATTCTTGCCAATCTTTATTGGTTACACAGCGATGAAAAAATTTGGTGGCTCACCCTTCCTTGGGATGCTGATCGCCTCAAGCTTAGTTTACCCTGGATTTTTAGAGGGAGCAGCTACTGCGCAGTTTGCTGAAGCTGGAGGGCTTAACTTCTTTGGTATTCCATTCTCTATTCCACCTGCTGGTTATGGTTCTACGGTCATGCCGATTATTGCTGCAGTAGCCTTTGCTGCCTTTTTAGAAAAGCAATTAAGAAAAGTTATTCCTGATGTTATTAAGTTGTTTATTGTGCCATTTATAACAGCGCTTGTAACGATTCCCTTAACATTCTTAGTTATCGGGTCAGTCATGAACATTGTTTCTGACGGTTTAGGCAACGGGCTACTTTCTATTCAAAGTTTCAGTCCAATTTTATTTGGTGCTATTCTTGGTTTTTCTTGGCAAGTTCTCGTTATGTTCGGTCTACATTGGGCGATTATTCCTTTTGCCATTATCGCGTTATCTCAAGGTGATCCAACCTCATTATTAACACCATCAGGTAGTGTGAGTTTTGCTCAAACTGGTGCGGTATTAGCGGTCATGTTGAAAACTAAAAATGCTAAATTAAAAGAATTATCGATCCCTGCTTTTATTTCAGGTATCTTCGGTGTCACTGAACCTGCTATTTATGGGATCACTTTACCTAGAAAAAAACCTTTCTGGGCATCATGTATGGTTGGTGGTGTGACTGGGGCAATCGCTATGGGACTAGGGATGCAAGGCTATCAAATGGGTGGCTTAGGAATATTCCGCTATCCGAGCTCTATTTCACCAGATGGCGATGTTAAGTTTGCGATTTATGCAATGATTTTAGATGCGTGTGCGCTTGTTGCTGGTTTTGCTGTGGCGTATGCTCTTGGATTTAAAGACGATGAACCAACCATTCAACTGTCTAAAGAAGAGGCTAAGCTAGCTGCAACGGGTCAAAGTAAAAAATTATCAAAGGGAGAAATTTTCTCGCCAGTTGAAGGTAAAGTATTGCCATTGAGTGAAGCTAAAGATGGCGCATTTGCAGATGGGATTATGGGTAAAGGGGTTGTGATTGAACCTATTAGTGGTGAAGTGATTGCGCCTTTTGATGGAACGGTGATGACTCTCTTCCCAACCAACCATGCGATTGGCTTAATTTCAGAGAACGGTGCAGAAGTTTTAATTCATATTGGGATTGATACGGTTCAGCTTGATGGAAAAGGCTTTGAAGCTTTCGTTAAACAAGGCGACACAGTGAAAAAAGGTCAAAAGTTAGTTCATTTTGATATTGATACCATTACAAGTGAGGGCTACAGTACACAAGTTCCGATTATCATTACAAACACTCCTGACTTTGCAGATGTTATTCCAACGTCTGAATCAACGGTTAAACGGAATGAGTTATTAATTACGACTGTGATTGCAGATTAAGCCTATAAAAGAAAAGGAGTAGATAATCATGAGTTTTCCAAAAGGATTTTTATGGGGCGGCGCAACAGCCGCCAACCAATGTGAAGGGGCATGGGATGTAGACGGCAAAGGTGATTCTATCAGCGACCACAATCGTGCTGGTAGTCGTAGGTCCGGCACTCGTCGCACCTTTGATTTAGAAATTGATACGGATCGTTATTATTATCCAAGTCATACGGCCATTGATTTTTATCATCACTACAAAGAAGATATCGCCATGTTTGCTGAGATGGGGTATAAAACATATCGTCTATCGATTAACTGGACAAGAATTTTTCCCAAAGGTGATGAAACGACACCTAATGAAGCTGGTTTAGCTTTTTATGATAATGTTTTTGATGAATGTGCCAAATACGGTATTGAACCATTAGTCACTATTTCTCATTTTGAGCTGCCATTCCATTTAGGGAAAGAATACGACGGGTTTTTAGATAAACGAGTGATTGGTTTTTATGAAAATTACGCTGTGACTTTATTCGAACGATATAAAGATAAAGTCAAATATTGGCTAACGTTTAACGAAATTAACTTTGGCACATTGCCACATGGCTTACGAATTAACGGATTATTCAACCGCGAATACACTGAATCAGAGCAATATCAAGCGCTACATAATGTATTTTTAGCATCAGCACGTGCGGTTATTGCTGGACACAACATTAATCCAGAATTCAAAATCGGTTGTATGTTAGCTTATATCACGATGTATCCAAAAACATGCAAGCCTGATGATGTGTTAAAAACACAGCAAATGAATGACAAGCTGAACTTTTTCTGTGGCGACGTTCAAGCAAAAGGGAAATACCCTTATTATATGAAGCGTTACTTTGAAGAAAACAATATTCATGTTGAGATTACCCCAGAAGATGACGCCTTATTACAAGAAGGGACGGTGGATTACTATACATTTAGTTACTACATGACCACTTGTATTGCTGATGATTTAGACAAGCGTGAGGATAAATCAGGGGGGAATCTCTTTGGTGGCGTGTCTAATGAGTATTTGGAAACAAGTGACTGGGGCTGGCAAATCGATCCAGTCGGCTTACGCTTTACATTGAACCAAATCTATTCTCGTTATGAATTACCGTTGATGGTCGTTGAAAACGGCTTGGGAGCTTTTGATGAATTCACGGCAGAAGGCACGATCGAAGATGATTATCGTATTGATTACTTCAAGCAGCATATTGTTGAAATGGGAAAAGCGATCGATGACGGTGTTGATCTAATTGGCTACACCCCCTGGGGCTGTATCGATTTAATTAGTGCAGGGACTGGGGAAATGAGTAAACGTTATGGGTTTATTTACGTAGATCGTGACGATGAAGGTAACGGCTCACTAAAACGTTACCCGAAAAAATCTTTTTACTGGTATAAGACGGTTATTGAAAGCAATGGTGAAGAGTTATAGGGGGATAAGTAGTTTGTTTTCAAGTATGAGAAAACAGAAGCTAGGAGGCACTATTTCATAATTATTAGATATTAGAGAAGACGGAAATGCTTTATTTGAAGTATTTCTGTCTTTTTTTAATAGAATATATACCGTTTTTCACACTTGATTCAAGAATTAAAGTATTTTGCTAGTTTGTCAGTAGATTAAAATGTTACTAGGCAGACTCTTAACAAAGATGGCCGGCCAAACTCTGATGATTAATAGCAATTATTGTTAAATAAAAAGGAAACACTTAGAATATAGGGAGCTAGTTTAAGTGGTCAGCTAAATTTGATAAATCGAAAAGTTGCTTTCAGAAATATTAGAAGTTATTACTTGTATTTCTTATTAAGTCATTAGCTATGCTAAAAAAGCTGATCAATGCTTTAAAAGATTCAGCTTTTATTGCTTTACATATTAAAAAGTGATTTTTTCTAAATTACATAAACTATCCTCAAAATTAGCAACGAAATAACGTTTTCCTTTAGCTATTACCTCATGACCTTCCATTTCCAAAAGAAGTCTCTGTTCATCAAGGCCACCGGGGTATTTGTCATTGAGTTCTCCACCAAGGTAGTTTATTTTTGTCTCTTTCTTCACTGGCTTGTGCACAAAGATTTGTAAACATGCCAGCTGTCATTGGACACGTTAACTCAGCATGTGCTTGTTTGGCTAAATAAGCACGAATTCTATCTACTGTAATTAGTTTTTTTGAAGGTACTTTTGCCATGATTGATTCGTACTGTGTGGGAGAAGCTACAAGCATTGTTTTTCCACCTAAGCGTTTCATTGCTTCTGTCTTCGTTGTTAGGTCGACTACTTTAGGTAAATCCTTTGATCCAGTTAATTTTTCATTTGCAGTTTTTTTCACCATAATCATTCTCCTTTAACTATACAGATAGTAATTTAAGATTAAACTCTCCTTTAAGGTCAGAGTCAAGTGGAAATTTTCTATTTGTACAAATTAAAAAGTCCGCAATTACCATACGGACAGTTGTCTATGAATGTTTTATCATGAAGCTAATTATTCGAGTGATATCATTTTTTTGGTATTCTTGGCTGGATAATTGGATTATGCGATCTTTTGAGATAGACCCCTTATCAAACCTTCTCTCAAGTGTAGGCAGGACAACAACTAAATCAAAATCCAAATTTTTTATTTCAGTGGCATCTGATTCTGTAGGATCAAAGTTGAATTCCCAGCTTAGATTTTGAGCGTCTATTTCTTTTGTAACCTCAGCAACTATTTTTTTGTTATTTCCAACCCCGAAAATTGAGGATATAATATCTTGTTTATTCGCGCCAATTCGGCCACCAAGAATAGGTGTTGGTCCATAAATTAGTATTCCTTTTTTCATTTTGCCAGCTCCTCGTATAATTTATTATACCCGAAAATATTAGTAATCGACAATGTTTAAATTTAATAGGGATGTTTTTAACATAAAATGATGTTATATATTGGTTCTAATTGAAAAGAAATTTTTACCATCTAACTCATGCATTTTTGAGTAGAATTTGTATTCATTCATTGGCAAACTCTCCCTAACCTCTGATCTAACAACCATTTGTAATAAAAATGAGACACGACTATAGCAAAAAGGCATGAGTTAGGCTCTTTTACAAATAGTGAAAAAGGTGTAAAGATGGTAATAAGTATCTTTACACTTTTCCCTATCTTCATCTTTTAATAACAAGTGTTCCAAAAATCCGCTGGCAGAAAAGGATTTCAGGCGACATGAGCTTCTAACGGATTTAGGTGTACTAAATCAACCTAAATGACTGCAATATCAAGCAGTAAGATCTGATCCTTCATCCTATGGCTTGCCGCTGCCATGTCATTTAATCGTTGACATAGGCAAAAAATTCTTGTTTTTTTAAATAACATGTTACAAGTTTTTCAATGCTTTTCTTATTACAATTTTTCTCTCTACCACCTTCTTTATCACCTCAAAAAAAATCTGTCTTGAACGTCTCCGTGTGCCACCTTTATCCCTAGCTTGTCCCAAAATTGAGCTGTATCTTTGACGATTCTTCCTAAAATTTATCGGTCAAATTCATCTTAACGGCTAGATTGAAAGAACTTATTGACAGCTTCTGGATACTCCCTTACTGAGATTGCCAGAGCTGTTAAAGGTTCCGGCGGGACCTTAGAAAGGTGTAACGTAATTGTTTTTGAAACATTAACAGTAATGCTAGCTTTTGTTACATTAATATTAGTGATTAAAGACGACAAAAACAAAAAATAACCATCCGATCACTTTCACAAGGGATAGATGATAGATGGTTAAAACTGTGCCACCGTCTTCTTAGCGGTGAAACTTTGTTTGTGCAAGAATCTTTATAGTTATATGATACCATAATCGTTTAATTGTGATTTTCTTTTCTTCTGGATACCGATGTCGAAGTTTATGAGACAAAATAAATGGGAATTATAAAATTAAATAGATTTTTATTTAACTGGGTGGCAAATTCTTATGAATTTGCTACTTTTTTATTATGGTTAAAAAGGGATCGACTTAACACATAATTAAAAGCTTAGCGGGGAAATAAACCAATTTTTAGAAGTATATCAGAGTTATGCAACGGATGAACACCAATTTGGCTTAGTTTAAAAGAAAATGATGATAAATTATTTATTTGTTTTGTCTGTTTGCTTACTCCAAAATAAATAACAATATGAAGCACTTACGGTTAGACTTTCTAGTTATTTAATCTTTTTTTATCTTTTTTGAATTCTGTTATTTATAAGGTTTAAACGAAGAAAAACAAAGAAAATAAAAGAAAAACAAATCAGAATGTTGTTGAATTTTATTCTGATCGATGATATACTTTCGTTAATATTAAATGAAAGGGGATACACGTTAAAGGTCGAAGAAAACAGTAGTCTGTTTTTTATAGGAGGTTTTACTAGGTGAGGAACGAAACGATCTTCTCAACTAAAATTATTTCAGGTCAGGGAGCATTAACTAGTTTAGAGCAATACAGGTCAGAACGATTTTTGATCGTTACTGATAACTATTTAAAGGAGTCGTCGGGATTTGCTCGACTATTGGCAATTGTTAGTAAAAATAACCAATACACAGTGTTTGATCAAGTTCTGCCAGATCCACCGATTAAAACGATATCGACAGGTGTAGGGATGCTACAGGATAGTCAGGCAACCATTATTTTAGGCGTAGGCGGTGGTTCTGTGATTGATGTCGCAAAGGGCATTAAGTTTGTGGCGGAAAAATTGAATAATCAGCAAGAATTAAGACTGATTGCAGTGCCAAGTACGTCTGGTTCTGGATCAGAGGTAACAAATTTTTCTATTATTACAGATGAGGTGTCAACCATAAAGTATCCGATTGTCTCAGATTCCATACAACCAGACGAGGCAATTTTAGATGTTGATTTCGTCATGACGATGCCACAAGTAGTGACGGCTGACACAGGGATGGATGTTCTGACACATATTCTTGAAGCCTACGTCTCGACTAAGGCCAGTGATTTTTCAGATGCTTTATGCGAGAAGGCCATTGTCCTATTATGTCGTTATTTGCCTCTAGCCTACAAAAATGGTGATGATGTCCAAGCTAGACAAAAAGTTCATTACGCGTCGTGTATGGCGGGAATGGCTTTTAACACGACATCATTAGGAATAAATCACAGTCTTGCTCACGCGGCAGGAGCTAAGTTGCATATCCCTCATGGTAGATTAAACACGATTTTGATGCCACAAGTCATCCAGTACAACAGTGGCTTGCTAGTCAAAAAAGGAGAAGCCCATGCTAATATATTAAAAAAATATGCTGAATTAGCTGCTCGCCTTGATTTGTCAGGATCAAATGATCGACTTTCTGTAAAAAATCTATTGCGAAAAATTGATCAGTTAAGACAACAGCTTAATCTACCAAAGGGATTTAGAGAATATGGTCTATCAAAAGCAATATTAGTTGAGTATGAAAAGGCGATTATTGAAGCGGCCATGACTGATCCGTGCACATTAACTAATCCAGTGATTCCAAATTCTGATGAGTTAAGTCAATTGCTGTGGTTATCTTATTAGTCAAAAGAAAAGAGGGATAGTATGCGGAATGGGGCATTAGGTTTAATCGAAGTAACTGGTTTTTTAGGCATTGTTGCAGCCGCAGATACAGCGATTAAAGCGGCAGATGTCAACATTATTAATGTTGAAAAAATTAAAGGAGGACTATCTACACTAGAAATTAGTGGTGATGTTGGGGCCGTGAAGGCGGCGGTTTCAGCCGCAGAGGCAGAAGTTAATCAACTAGGCTGCTTACTTAGTAGTCATGTTATCCCACGAATTGATCAGTCAGTGTTACAAATGGAGCTTGGGAACTCAAAAAATGTGGAGAAAAAGCAGCCCGTATCGGAAATAGTGGAACAAGAAACAGTAGTGAAAAAAGAAGTTAGTAAAAAAGGTCAGACAACAAATAAAACGACTAAAGTGGAGGAATTAAAATGAATACAAATGCATTAGGGATGATCGAAACAAAAGGACTAGTAGGAGCAGTAGAAGCAGCAGATGCAATGGTTAAGGCAGCAAATGTAACATTAGTTGGGAAAGAACAAGTTGGCGGAGGCTTGGTTACAGTCATGGTTCGTGGTGATGTTGGTGCAGTTAAAGCGGCGACAGATGCAGGAGCAGCAGCGGCCGAGCGTGTTGGTGAACTAATGTCAGTTCACGTAATTCCTAGACCTCATTCAGAAGTGGATGCTATCTTGCCAAAAGAGAAATAAGTCAATCGAGTTAGTGGAGGGAAGTGTGCTTAACTAATGGATAATGAGCTGGTAAAAAAAATAGTGACAGCGGTCAAAAAAGAATTAACAAATAAACCATCAGTAGAGATAGAGGCGAGTGGTAGGCACATTCATTTAAGTCGACAGGCCATTGATGAGCTTTTTGGGCCAGGCTATCAACTGACAAAAGTCAAAGAACTTTCGCAGCCAGACCAATACGTTTGTCAAGAGCGATTAACGATTGTTGGGCCCAAAGGAAACTTGGAAAGCGTGGTGATATTAGGCCCGGAACGGTCAGAGTCACAAGTTGAAATTTCCTTGACGGATGCTCGCTTGATTGGTGTTTCTGCTCCATTAAGAGAGAGTGGAGACATTAGCGGGACTCCGGGAATCATCCTTTTAGGTAATGGAAATGTTTTGTCCTTAGATAAGGGCGTAATAATCGCTAGACGGCATATTCATATGACTGAAAAAGATGCGACTCGTTGGGGATTGATGAATAAAGAAATTGTTCAGGTCAAAGTGATGTCTGAGCGACCAGTTGTATTTGACGATGTTTTAGTAAGAGTTAGCCCAGATTACGCGACTTTTATGCACATTGATTACGATGAGGCAAACGCGTGTGGTCATTTTGTGGGACTAAAAGGAATTATTATAAAAAAGAGTGATGCCAGTGACTGAGCAACTGAATCAAGAGTTACTGATAAAAATTGTAAAAGAAGCTTATCGTCAATTGAACCAGCAAACGTTATTAATCGATCAAAAAAAGAGTGAGGAAACCCTTGATTATTTATCAATAGGTATGATGGGAAGATTGGCACAATGTGCGCCTAAGGACGATGCCGAAGAGCGAATTCTTTCCCGCCTAATCAAGAGGCAAGAGGTAACTGTTAAGGCAAGTCGGGTTGAATATCTCCAATTAACAATTAAACCGCCTATTTTGTTAGGACAGCAGCTGGCCGAGCAGTTGAAAAGGCTACTGTCAGCTGGTTTGGTTGTCGTTGGGGATCAACAACCTAAGCAATTGATGAAGGATCAAAAAACAGTTTATACGTTAGAGAAAATGAAAGCGCTGAAATTGTCGCAAGGAGAGTCATTTCTAGCTAAAAAACAAGATATTTTTACACCATTGGCACAAGATTATTTGCGCAGTAAAAATATTAGCTTAGAACTTGGAAGAGGTGGCAAATGATTATTGGAACCGTAACGGGTAGTGTCTGGGCAACGAGAAAAGATGAGAAGTTGAATGGCTTAAAGTTAATGGTTGTTGCTGTGGAACAAGAAAAATCGGTTATGACATCCATTATTGCTGCTGATATTGTAGGGGCTGGTCAAGGAGATCAGGTGATTATAACGATGGGGAGCTCGGCGAGATTGGCCGTGAGTAGAGAGACAATGGAGAGTAAGATACCTGTAGATGCAGCTATTATTGGCATTGTCGATTCAGTTGAAAGTTAGCAGTAAGGGAACAAAAAATAGGGAGGATTACGATGAAGCTTAATAAAAAATGGTTACTAGGATTGGTAAGTGTATTAGTTGCAGTGATGTTAGTAGGATGTGGCTCTGGTGGTAAAAAAGGAAAAGAAGCAAGCGATTTTCCAGATAGTACGCCAGAAAAATTGAAAAAAGACATCAAAATTATGGTAATTAGAAAAATTGGTGGTGACGACCATACTGCGCAATATCTGGCAGGGGCAAAATCAGAAGGAGAAGCATTAGGTTTTACTGTTGATACGTATTCAGCTAATGGTGACACTGCAAAGTTCCATGATGCCATTAAGCAGGCTGGAGACAAAAAGTATGATGGGGTTATTATTTCTCATGGTGATGATGCTGCGACGGCACAAGGTGTTAAAGAGTTGGTTGATAAAGGCATTCCAGTTGTGACATTTGATTCAGTGGCAGATATTGCTGATATTGAAGGGGTAACGATGACGTCTCAAAATGATGAAGAATTGGCAAATCTAGCGTTACAGGAATTGCATAAAAGACTAGGCGATGAGGCAAAATTTGCTTATCTTTGGGTGGATGGTTTAGTACCAATGGTTAAGCGTAACAAGATTTATACGGAATTCTTAGCTGATAATCCCGGCTATAAAGAATTAGACCGGTATGGTGTAGTAGCTGCGGATACAACTGTTCAAACACAGAATGCAGTTGGAGCGATGCTCACCAAATACGGAAAAGGGAAGATTGATGGGATTTTTGCCACATGGGATGCTTTTGGGATGGGAGCACATCGCGCATTAGAAGAAGCTAATAGAAACGATGTCACTCTAGTTAGTATTGATGTATCTAATGCTGATTTGCAAGCTATGCAAGCAGAAAATAGTAGCTGGGTAGCAACGGCGGCTTGTGATCCTAAATTGATTGGTGAAGTAAACTTGCGAATTTTAGCGATGAAGATAGCGGAAGAAGAAACACCAGCAGAGTTTACCATTAAGCCAACATTGATCACCCAAGACCAATTGAAAGCTCATGGATCTGATGTGACGATGGAAAACTTAGCGGATGTTGTTGATGGTTGGGGGAAATCAACGGATTTTGTTGAAGATTGGATGAAAGATCTAAAGGATGTAAACAAGAAATAATAAAAATGGGTGAGGGTGTTAGCTATGTCAAAACTAGAAATGAAAGATATATCAATAGAGTTTCCAGGTGTTAAGGCGCTTGACGATGTAGAGTTTACAACAGAATCTTCACGAGTTCACGCCCTAATTGGAGCAAATGGAGCGGGCAAATCAACATTGATGAAAGTATTAGCAGGCTCATATACGCATTATACTGGTGAGATTTATATTGATGGGAAAAAGTGTCCGATTGCTAACCCCCGAGATGCTCAAGAATTAGGCGTTCAAATTGTTTATCAAGAGGTGGATACGGCGCTCGTTCCCTACTTATCAGTGGCGGAAAATATCCTGTTAAATGAACTGGTATTAATCAAAGAGAAAAATCGCATTATTAATTGGACGGATATTTATAAGCGAGCGCAAGTTATTTTAGATGACTTGAAATTAGCTATAAACTCTAAAGTTTTAGTGTCTGAGTTAAGTTTGGCAGAAAAGCAAATGGTATTAATTGCTCGAGCAATTTCTTTTAAATGTAAGTATTTGATTTTAGATGAACCAACTGCGCCATTAAGTAATTCTGAAACAAAGGAATTATTTAGAATTGTGAATGAACTGAAACGCAAGGACGTTGCTATTATCTTTATCTCTCATCGCTTGCCTGAACTGTTTGAAATTTGTGATGACATTACCATCATGAGAGATGGGAAGTTTGTCGCTCAAAAGTTGATTAAAGAGACAAGCCAAGCAGAGATTGTTGAACTGATGCTTGGCCGAAAAATGGGGGATCAATTTCCAGAACGAACAGTGGAAATCGGTGAAACTTTGTTTGAGGTCATCGAGTTATCAGATGCTGACTATCTCAAAGATATAAGCTTTGAAGTTAAGCGCGGTGAGATAATTGGCATATCGGGGTTGGTTGGAGCGGGTAAAACAGAGTTGTGTAAGACGTTGTTTGGTGAATATCAAATGAAGTCGGGACAGTTGAGGTTAGCTGGAAAGCCGATAAAAAATACCTCACCAAATCGGGCAGTAAAAAATAAATTAGCCTTTGTTCCAGAAGAACGGCGAAAAGAAGGCATATTAGTGGAAGAATCGATTACCACTAATACAAGCGTTGTTAATTTAACGAAATTTTGTCAGTTAAAGACCTTCTTAAATTTTTCTGGTGAAAGGAAAAATGCTCAATCTGTTGTTGATCAATTGTCAGTAAAAGCGCCATCGATTCATGCTCAAGTGAAAAACTTATCAGGCGGAAATCAACAAAAAGTAGCAATTGGTAAGTGGCTAACGGTTGATTCAGAAATATATATATTTGACGAGCCAACAAAAGGAGTAGATGTCGGAGCCAAAAAAGATATTTTTGAGTTGATTGTGGAATTAGCTGCTGAAGGTAAAGGAATTATCTATGCAACATGTGAATTTCCAGAAATACTTGGGCTAACAGATCGTACTTATGTGATGTATGACGGTCAAATTGTAAAAGAAGTTGTCACAAATACGGTGGACGAAGAGCAACTTCTGTATTATTCAACAGGAGGGATTTAGGATGGAACAAGCAACAGTGACAAAATCAGCAAAGAAAAAGTTTAATGTAATGGACTTTATTTATAAGTATGGCACCTTTTTTACTATCGTATTATTAGTTATATATTTTAGTATCGCTTCAGATAGCTTTTTTACGAAAGATAACGTTGTGACCATTTTACGGTCAATCTCAATTGTGACGGTTATTGCTATCGGGATGACGATTTCCTTGACAGTTGGTGGCTTTGACTTGTCAGTTGGCTCGGTTGCTTCGGTATCTGTTGGGATTGTTATTTCAATGTTTGTCTGGCATCAGCAAAACACGTTTGTTGCTATTCTGGCGGCCTTGACAGTCGCGGTAGTTTTGGGATTAATTAATGCGTTCATGATTGTTAAGGTCAAGATACCAGATATGTTAATGACATTGGCCACGATGTTTGTCTATCAGGGAATTTCGTTAACGTATAGCAAGGGCGCGATGATTTCAGAGAAAATGATTATGCCCAATGGTCAAACAGCACCAGGGACAATTAGTGGCTTGTTTTCAAAATTCGGTAAAGTCCCTTGGATTATCATAATAATGTTTGCAATTGTTATTATTGTTCATATTTTCTTAACCTATACTAAACATGGACGTTACATGTATATTATCGGTGGGAATATGGAAGCTGCTAGGTTATCAGGGATTAATGTTGATCGTTATCGGATTATGGCCTATGTCTTATCTGCGATTTTTGCCTCTATCGGTGGGATTATTTTAGCATCGCGGGTAATGACAGCTGAAGTTAATCCGGGTGCCCCTTATTTAATGGATGCAGTGGCGGCCTCTTATATCGGTCTTTCGATTGGGGGATCAGGAAAAGCTAATGCCATTGGCACACTTTTTGGGGCAATTCTTATAGGGATCTTGCAGAATGGTCTAGTAATGATGTCTGTGCCATATTATGCCATGGATATTGTGAAGGGAATTGTTTTAGCCTTTGCCTTAACGCTCACATATTATCGGAAAAAATAGGAGGGAAGACAGGATGACAAAAAAAGATTTTACACAAGAATATTTTAGATTCAACGAACAAGATGCGATTGACTATGCGATTGACGTATTAGACTTTTTTGATGATAGCGCATCATTAGCCTGCGTTGAAATTGGCGATGGCAATCTTAACTACATCTTTAAAGTCTATGATCAAGTCTCTGGTAAGTCGGTTATTATTAAACAGGCCGGCCCAATTGCTCGCATTTCTGCTGATATAAAATTATCGCCAGACCGTAATCGGATTGAATCTGAAATTTTGAAAATGCAGTATGAGCTAACGGGTGGTGGTGTTCCAGAAGTCTATAATTATGACTCTAATATGAATTGTACGGCAATGGAAGACTTATCAGATCATGTGATTTTAAGAACAGGTTTATTAGAGTATCAAATCTATCCAGCTCTCGCCAAACAGCTTGCCAAATTTATGGTTGAGACCTTATTACCAACATCAGATGTTGTGATGCCGCATAAAAAGAAAAAAGAAGCGGTTAAAAACTTTACCAATCCTGAGCTATGTGAGATATCTGAAGATTTAGTCTTTACGGAGCCGTATTATGATTGCGAGCGAAATGATATGCTGGCACCCACTAGAGACTATGTTCAGCAAAGTATTTGGAATGACGCTGAGTTGAAATTAGCTGTGGCTAAATTGAAATTTAATTTTATGACCAATACAGAGTCGTTAATACATGGTGATTTGCACAGTGGTTCGATTTTCGCTAAAACTGATTCAACTAAAGTTATCGATCCAGAGTTTGCCTTTTATGGACCAGCAGGCTACGATGTCGGCAATGTTTTAGCGCACTTTATCTTGTCATCATTGAATGCTAAATACACGGAAGAGGCACCAAAAGAATTTTCAGAGTGGATTGATGTTACCTTAGGTGAAACCCTTGATAGTTTCATTGAACTATATGAGCAAGAGTGGGACGACTTAGTAACAGATGAAATGGCAAAGGTTAAAGGCTTTAAAGAAGTCTATTTAGCCAACTTATTACGTGATACAGCTTCGTTTGCAGGAACGGAAATCATTCGCCGAATTGTTGGGTTGGCTCATGTGGTAGACATTACAAGCTTGCCAGAAGACCAACGGTTATTGGCGGAAAAAGAGGCGCTAGAGATTGGCAAGAAGCTAATTAAAGAGAGTCAGAACTTCACATCAGGTCAAGATTATCGAGCATTGTTTAACTAAAAAGAAGTGAGGGATAAGAATGAAAGCATTGATACAACCAGTAAGATTAGATGATGAAAAAAGTGAATTGATAGTATTAGATCAAACGTTATTGCCAGGAAAGGTAGAGTATTTACATCTGACAACTCAAGAAAGTATTTGGGAGGCTATTTACAAACTACAAGTAAGAGGGGCGCCAGCGATTGGAATTGCTGCTGGTTATGGGGTTTATTTAGGGGCAAAAGCTTCAGCGGCGACTACCTATGAGGAATTTGTGGCAGATTTCAAGCAATCAAAAGACTACTTAGCTTCCTCACGTCCAACTGCGGTCAATTTATTTTGGGCTCTAGATCGAATGGCTAAGCGATTAGAAACTGAAAAAGATCAGAGTGTTCCTGAGCTTAAAGCGGCGCTACTGCAAGAAGCTAATCAAATTTTAGCGGATGATGAAACAGTTTGCCAAAGAATTGGGGAGTATGGGGCAGAGCTATTAGCAGATGGCATGACGATATTAACACATTGTAACGCTGGCGCAATCGCAACATCTGGCTTCGGCACGGCCCTGGCACCTGTCTATGTTGCACAGGACAAAGGCTTGACTATTTCTGTTTATGCAGATGAAACAAGACCGTTATTACAAGGTGCGCGTTTGACTGCGTGGGAGTTAGTGGAATCTGGAATTGATACAACCTTGATTTGTGATAACATGGCGTCAATAGTGATGAAGGAAGGAAAGATTGATGCGATTTTTGTTGGCTGTGACCGTGTTGCGCTGAATGGTGATACAGCTAATAAAATTGGCACATCTGGTGTGGCTATTTTGGCGAAGCATTATGGCATCCCATTTTATGTGTGCGCGCCAATGTCTACGATAGATATTGAGTGTAAAACAGGTGATGACATTCAGATTGAAGAGCGTCCAGGAGCTGAAATCACTGATATGTGGTATGAAACACCAATGGCGCCAGCTGGTGTTAAGACGTATAATCCAGCATTTGATGTGACCGATCACCGCTTAATCACAGGTATTATCACTGAAAAAGGTATTTTAAAACCAAATTACGAAGAGTCGATTAGTAACATCTTTGCTTTAGTCTAACTATACTAAACATAAAAGAAATTAATACTTGTTAGAATTCTTTTTATTATGGATTTTGACAAGTATTTTTTTGAAAAAAAGAGCGGTGACTCCTTAACTTTAAGCAGCGAGTTGCTAAGAATAAGGTTAATCTCGAAGAACTCGAACAATCGGCAATTTCGATTGCTCGAGTTTAGAGAAATTGCCGAGCCTTCACTTGGATATCCATTATTTCTAAGTGCTAAAGCACTAAGAATAATGGCAACTCTTAATGCTTTAGC
>NZ_JCAQHY010000147.1:0-56363 GCF_059621045.1 Vagococcus sp. WN80Y | reverse complement strand
TATTATATTCACCATTTGGACAACAGATAAACCCTACGAAGTTCGTTTAACTTGTGAAACAGATACCTAGAAAAAATTTGTATTCTTCTCTAGGTTTATTTATGTTGCATTAAAAATCACAACAAACAATTTTAAAATAGTTCAGTTTTTACTTGACCTTTTTATAGCTGGCTTACTTAAATTGTTTATTTATTGGTTAATAGTTAAACGCATAAAATTATTATAGCATCTTTTGCGCCAATCGCGAAACTAAATTAGTCTTTTTACGAGCTAGGTTAAGAATAAGTTAAAAAAGAGGCTATTCCTTTTAGAGAAGTTGAGGTAAAATAAAAGGTTAGTGACATTTTTGTAAGTTAGTCGGTGAAAGTGTAAGGTGGTTAGATTTTCAATTGTTGAAATGCTTGATACAATTAACGAAGAATAGTGGGATATGGGGCAAAGTTTATAGGTGATCCGTCAGTAATATGCCACGAAACGAATGGAGGATAAAAGAAATGGCAAGAATTCTAGAAGTAGCCCGGTTAACTAAAATTTATGGGAGTAAATTGAATCCGACCAATGTTTTAGATAACATTTCTTTTACTGTGGATAAAGGCGAATTTATTGGAATTATGGGACCGAGTGGCGCAGGGAAAACAACTTTACTGAACATGATGTCGACGATTGATAAGCCGACAACAGGTAAAGTACTGATTAATGGAACTGATATCACGCGACTTAATGAGCAGAAATTGAGTGATTTTAGGCGACAGGAATTGGGGTTCATCTTTCAAGATTTCAATTTGATGGATTCGCTGACAGTTAAAGATAATATTTTATTGCCTTTAGCACTAGAGCGTCTGCCTTATGAAGAAATGTCTGGTCGTCTAGATCGTATTACTCGTATTTTAGGCATCAACCATTTGTTGGCAAAGGTTCCAGCAGACATTTCGATCGGACAAAAACAGCGAGTAGCAGCTGCCAGGGCGATTATTACAAAGCCACAACTTATTTTTGCCGATGAACCAACAGGCTCTTTGGACTCTAAATCAGCAACTGAATTATTACAATACTTAACAGAAATGAATAAGCAGGAGCAGGCTACTATTTTGATGGTGACTCACGACGCGTTCACTGCTAGTTATTGTCATCGTATCTTATTCATTAAAGATGGTGTAATATTTTCTGAAATAGTTCGCCAAGGGACTCGACGCGAGTTTTTCCAAAAAATAATGGATATGCAGTCGGCTATTGGTGGAGGTGTTTCACATGATCTTAGTTGAACTAGCGCTTAAAAATGTTCGAACGCAGTTAAAAAGTTACGTGATATACTTCATCAGTATGGCGTTCTCAGTTATGGTTTATTATAGCTTTACGTCAATGAGTCTGGATAAGTATTTAGTTGAGCGTATCGGACCAGAACAAAGCATTGATAGTACTCTTAAAGCAGCCAGCGTGATGATTGTGTTATTTATATTAGTTTTTATGTTTTCTGCTAACAGCTTCTTTTTGAAAAAACGTAAAAAAGAGATTGGCTTATATAATTTATTAGGGATGCGCAAATTTTCAATAGGCTTGTTGTTTTTTATGGAAAATTTAGCGATCGGGATAGGCGCACTACTAGCTGGGTTAGTATCCGGCGTGATTTTTTCGAAATTATTTGCCATGTTATTGGTTAAAGCCATGTATGTTGAAGCAGACAGTAGCTTTGCTTTTTCGCTACAGGCAGTCTGGTATACCGTAATTATGTTTATGATTATCCTAACGTTGGTATCGTTTCGAAGTGGCCGAGTAGTTTATCGGTATAAATTAGTTGACCTTTTTAAGGCAAGTCAAAAAGGTGAACGCATAAAAAAAATGACTTTTATGACTTGGGTAATCGGGTTATTAGGCATTTCATTGATCCTTTATGGGTATTACCAGGCCGTCCATTTAACGGATTATTCGATCTATTTAAATGAGAAAACAAAATCAGATATCGGTTTTCTTTATGCAGTAATGTTAATCTTGTTAGTTTGTGTTACGGGCACGTACTTATTTTTTCATGGATTTCTGCAAATAGCGATTGATGTAGTTCAAAAAATCAAACCTTTTTATTATCGCGATATTCACATGGTAACAACAGGTGGCCTTCGATTTAATTTGAAAAAAAATGCGACCACACTTGGAACAATCGCCGTTCTTTCAGGGACAGCTCTAGCGGCTATTGGAGGAGCTACAAATGTTTATTCGTTTGGAATGGAATTGGTGGATAATGAAATGCCTTTAGATTATCTGGTTGATAGTCGTGATTATCCAGCTCTAGAGGAAATTATTAGTGGCTTTTCAAACCATCCAGTGACAGATAAGGTGGAGTTGGAGATTAAACAAGTAGGGGGACATTTTATCCAGTCTATTTATGAGTTTGATACGTCTCACATCGCACCGATTGGGGTTGTGTCATTGAGTAATTATAAGCAGTTAAGTAAATTCAATCATTTACTAAAGCCAATTACTCTTAAAGGTGAAAATGAGGTTGTCTTATTGCAACGCTTATTAGGCAGTTCGATGGAGACAGAGTCTTACACATTTAGTGATTTAACTCTGCAATCGTATAACCAGCCTTTGAAAATTAAGGAATATCGATCTGATGATTTAGGTGGGGCTCGTAATGATCGTTTCAGTGGGAATACCATTATAGTTAGTGACAAGCTCTATGAGACCTTGCCTACCGAGCGAAGTTATCAGTTAACTATGATTAATGTAAAAAATGGTCAAGAAAGTGCGAACTTGTCAAAGGCAGTAGAAGATCAATTTTCACAAAAAGTTTATCAGGAACAGGTTATGCTATCGTTAGAAAATGGCAAAGTGGTTGGCAAAATTGGACCAGAATCAGTCACACCTAAAAATGAAGTGCAGACTGATCAAGGTGACGATTATCTAAGCAGAAATAATCTGGGGGCTCGTTATCCTGAATTGGTACGAAACCGAATGAGTTATGGCCAGCTTGTTTATACTGCTATCTTTTTGGGCGTTGTTTTTTTGATTGCCACAGGTAGCATTATTATGTTGAAACAATTATCAGAGGCACAGGAGGAAAGAGCGCGTTATCAGATGCTCAAAAAAATTGGGGTTCCTCAGAAAATGATTAAGCGTAGTGTTTACACTCAAAATTTCGTCGTATTCTTTCTTCCTTTGGCCGTAGCCTATCTACACTCGAAATATGCCTTAGTGACTTTGAGTTACATGGTCAGCAGTCGAGATGATACATTGACGTGGATTGCTCGTGGTTTCTTATTCATCATCTTTATTGGGTTCTTTTTTGTCACGGCAGCTAGTTATAATCGGCTTGTAAACGACTAACAGAAAAAAAGGTGAAAACGTTTGTAATCTTTTTGTAATAAAAAGAGAGATTGATCGTTTATTAGTAATGCTTAAAAAGGACCTGAGATGACAAAAATGTAAGGATTATTTAAGAAATATTTTACTATATATGGCATGATTTGTGCTATACTAGGCGTTGTAATATTTGTAATATATTATGGGTTTATAATCAGTCGCAAGTCTTATTCATAAGTCAGGCAAAGGCTTGATAACAAATGATGCGCTTTGATCTACAATAAAGATAAAGCAAAACAGTCGACTGCCAAGTAAG
Source organism: Vagococcus sp. WN80Y (assembly GCF_059621045.1). Lineage (NCBI taxonomy): Bacteria > Bacillati > Bacillota > Bacilli > Lactobacillales > Enterococcaceae > Vagococcus > Vagococcus sp. WN80Y. The sequence continues at coordinate 52,750 of NZ_JCAQHY010000147.1, read as the reverse complement.
ATTGGTTAAATAAAGGAGGAATTAACAATGATTGATAAATTAAAAATGAAATTAGCAGATGAGAATGTAAATTACTGGTTGGTTTTCTTCGGTAAGACATTATTTTACTTAACTATCATGCTTGTCTTGATTTATTTCTATCACTTTAGTCACATCGATGGTGGAAGCTTCATATACAATGAATTTTAAAAATTAACAGTGAGTTATAGAGAAGGGTAAAAAGATGGTGGAAACAATGACTTTAGTTGAAAAAATCGATCAATGGGCAAGAACACCAGAGCGAGTGTGTTTTAAAGATGGTTCTAACAGTTACACATATGCTCAGCTGAAACAAGACTCTGATAGCCTGGCTGCTTTTTTGGAGAAGACGTACACTAATCAAGCCCCAATCATCGTATATGGTGGTTTGGAGTATGAGATGATAGTCTCGTTTTTAGCTTGTTCGAAGGCAGGCCATGCCTATATTCCAATTGATAGCCATACACCGGCAGAACGCGTGTCATTAATTGCTGAGGTAGCTGACTATGCGGCAATTATAGCTTGGGCTGACTGGCCTTTAGCTAGTGCAACGAATTTAATAAGAGCTGAAGACGCTCTTGAGCAAATGGCTCAGGGAGTTGAACCAACAGGGAAAGGCGTTGCTGGAGACGACAATTACTACCTAATTTTTACATCAGGAACAACTGGTGTGCCAAAAGGTGTCCAGATTAGCCATGATAACTTAGTGAGCTATACCGATTGGATGCGACAGGATTTTGGTATAAAAGAGGGCCAAGTATTTTTATCTCAAGCACCGTATTCCTTTGATTTATCAGTCATGGATGTTTATCCAGCCTTATTATCTGGTGGTCAACTTACGCCATTAAAAAAAGCTGTTATTAATGAGTTTAAAACACTATTCACAGAGTTGCCAAAAATGGCATTGAATGTTTGGGTATCAACCCCCTCATTTGTAGATATTTGCTTAATGGACCCACGTTTTAACGGCGAAGAAAATCCAAGTATCACTCATTTCCTATTTTGTGGGGAGGAATTAGCTCATAGTACGGCTAGTAAACTACTTGAACGTTTTCCAGAGGCTCATATTTATAATACCTATGGGCCAACAGAAGCTACTGTGGCTATCACACAAATTGAAATAGCACCTGCTGTCTTATCAAGATATTCGCGATTGCCAATTGGCCGTGTTAAGTCTGATACTGCGATCTATATTATGGATGAGGCAGGCCATCCCTTACCAGAAGGCAGTATTGGTGAAATTGTGATTGTCGGACCGAGTGTGTCGAAAGGGTATTATCATAATTTAGAGAAAACGGCAGAAGCTTTTTATACAATTAATGGTTACCAAGCATATAAAACAGGTGATGCTGGTCTGTTAGAGGACGGCTTACTTTTTTATAAAGGGCGAATGGATTTTCAAATAAAACTGCATGGTTATCGAATTGAGTTAGAAGACATTGACCATCATTTAAGTGAGGTCTCTTATGTCAAGGCGGCAACGGTTGTACCAAAATATGCCGACCATAAAGTTCAACAATTGGTTGCGTATGTGGTGCCGGAAGCTCATTCTTTTGCTAAGGAATATCAATTGTCCAAGGCGATTAAAGAAGAACTTAAGCTAACGGTAATGGACTACATGATTCCACAAAAATATGTTTACGTAGAGGCGTTGCCGTTGACTCAAAATGGTAAGGTGGACCGTAAAAGCTTGATAAATGAGGTGAACGGGTCATGATAGATAAGCTGAATTACCTCTCTTCAATGATGGTTTACTTGTCACCTTATGAGAATCCGTTCTATTTTGTCATTTTAAGTGTGGCATTACTACCTTTAATCATTCAACTGTTGCGTGGTAAGCGAATGATGTGGTATCAAACTGTTTTAACGATTTTCTTTTTATGGATGAGTTTTGGTGGGCCGAGTTTTCATCAAGGAATCGCGCTACTCATTTATGTGGTATGGCAAACGTTGCTCGTGTGGCTTTACTTTAAGCACCGGCAAACCAAAAATAGTAATGGGATATTTTATCTTGCAGTTGTTTTAGCTATTGTTCCTCTTTTTTTAGTGAAAGTTATTCCATTTATTCTGGAGAATAAGGCATTTAGAGTAGTGGCTGATGCCTCTCCTTATTTGAAACTAATGCCTGGCTTAATTGGTTTCTTGGGAATTTCTTATTTGACCTTTAAAGCGGTCCAAATGATTATGGAAATTCGCGATGGGTTGATTAAGGACTACCATGTTGGACGTTATTTACAATTTCTTTTATTTTTCCCGACTATTTCATCAGGGCCGATTGATCGTTATCGTCGGTTTGAAAAGGATTTATTAAATCCGCCAGAAAAAGAAAAGTATCTAGAGTTAGTATCTAACGGGATTCAAATGTTTTTCATGGGCTTTCTATATAAGTTTATTATTGGGTACATTCTTGGTAGTCAATTATTGCCGCGAGTGCAAGATTTTGCGATCCAACAAGGCGGCGTTTCACTGGGGTTATTAGGAACGATGTATGTCTATACGTTCTATCTATTCTTCGATTTTGCAGGTTACAGTTTATTTGCAGTCGGTACGAGTAATTTAATGGGGTATGAGACACCTGTTAACTTTAATAAGCCATTTTTAAGTCATAATATTAAAGAATTTTGGAATAGATGGCATATGTCATTATCTTTCTGGTTCCGCGATTATGTATACATGAGATTGATGTTTACGCTCATTAAGAAAAAAGTATTTAAAAGTCGAGTAACTGCTTCAAATGTCGGGTATTTCGCCCTGTTTATTTTAATGGGTGTTTGGCATGGCTTAACATGGTATTATTTAGTTTATGGGTTATATCATGCGGCTTTAATTTGCTTGACAGATGTGTGGCTTCGTTATAAGAAGAAGCATAAAGACCATCTGCCTAGTAATAAATTTACTCATGGCCTGTCGATTTTCTTGACGTTTCATGCGGTAGCGCTAAGTTTCTTGATTTTTTCTGGTTTCTTAGATACCCTAATGAAAGTGCCTTTGAGATAAGAGAGACAAATAAATTGATAAAATAAAAGGAGAGAATGTCAATGAATACAAAAGAAACAATTTTAGATATTTTAGAAGAATTAACGGGAACAGATGAAGTAAAGGATAACCTAGCAGTTGATTTATTTGAAGAGGGGTTATTAGACTCGTTAGGAACCGTTCAATTGTTAGTTGAAATTGAAGGTCAGCTTGGTGTAACAGTACCAGTATCAGAATTTGAAAGAGATGAGTGGGCAACACCTCAAAAAATTGTGGATAATGTTGTTGCCATGCAAGCATGAGTTTTAAGAAGAAGCTTTTTACAACAATAGGACCTCTGCTGTTGGCTTTAGCGATTTTAGGAGGAATTTTTTTATCGCCATTTAAGTTCAGCGAGACAAGTCCAAAAGTGATTGAAGAAGCTTCTACCTCAATGGCTGTCAATGTTATTAAAGGGAATTTGTTAAAAAATAAAGCGATGGCTACAAATGAGTATGTGCCTTTTTTCGGCTCTTCCGAATTAAGTCGGTTCAATGCGTTTCACCCGTCTGTTTTAGCTAATAAATACGATCGTAATTATCGCCCGTTTCTTTTAGGAGCAGCAGGAACACAGTCGTTGTCACAATTTTTGATGCTACAATCAATGGGAGACGAGCTGGTCGGAAAAAAAGCTGTCTTTATTATTTCCCCTCAATGGTTCGTTAATCGGGGGGTGAGCAAAGAAATGTTTTCTTTGTATTTTTCACCATTACAAACATACGAGTGGGCAAAAAATGTTGATCAGATTGAAGAGAGTGACCGTTACACTGCTAAGCGCTTGTTGAAATTTTCTAGTGTACGTTCGGATACGACGATGAAAACTCTTTTGAGTCAAATTGCTCAAGGTAAGCCGTTATCTGACACTCAAAAAAAATTGTGTCGGATGAAGCTGAATGTATTAAATCGCGAAGATGAGCTTTTTGGTCATTTGGGGATGATGGGTAAACAAGGTAAAATCAAGAAGGAAGAGCGCTTATTGCCTAGCAAGTATGACTTGACTGACTTAGATAACTTAGCGTATAAGATTGGTAAGGAAAGTACAACAAGTAATGAGTTTCAGATTACTAATAAGTTTTACCAAAAACGAATTCTTCCAGTTAAAAGCTCTTTAGAAGGGTCACAAAAAGAGTTTGATTACCGTCAATCGACAGAGTTTAGTGATTTTCAATTATTCTTGTCTGAGGTGGCACGATTGAAGATGGATGTCCTGTTTGTTATTCCACCAGTCAATGCGCATTGGTCTGAATATACAGGTCTTTCTACTGAGATGCTTGACCAGTTTAGTCAGAAAATTAATAAGCAACTAAAGGATCAAGGATTTAATCATGTCCTTGATTTTACTAAAGATCGTGGTGAAGACTACTTCATGGAAGATACTATCCACATTGGTTGGCGTGGTTGGGTGGCAATGGATAAAGAAGTGGCACCTTTCTTATCTAAGCGTCAGTCAGAGGCCACAAACTATCAAGTAGATGATTACTATCTTTCAGAAGAATGGCAAAAATTACCACCAGCAGAAATTAAATAAGATCAATGACTCATGAATTTAATGTTCGTGGCATTAGTAGGGGAGGACGAAAGTCCTCCCCTTGTTTGTTTTATCTATATTATGAGATAAACATGCTACAAAAATTTGCTCACTACACTATCCCAAACGCTAAGCAAATAAATATGTAAGCCGTCATTCTTAGAGCTTTAGCGCTTAGAAATGAGGGACATCGAAGAGCCGTCATTCTTAGAGCATTAACGTATCGTTGTTTATGTAGTTGCTCGGAACAAAACGACTTTATGACGCCCAGCCTCTTTCCTACATAGAAAGAGTGGCTACTACTGGAAAATGATCGGAAGGATAACGACGGTCGCAGTTATCTGTTAAGACGGCGACTTTTTCGATGGTGACATCATCTGAGACAAAGATATAGTCAATTTCTTCCAGTTCTTCCCAAGGACAGTTATAGGCGAACTCTTGAAAAGTACCTAAAGGGCCATAGAGGTTATCATTTTTCATTCGTTTAGTATCATTAAAGTGCTGTGTAATGAGTTTGTAAGTTGCTTCGTTAGGTTGTGCATTAAAATCACCCATAAGAATAATGGGTTGCTTAGAAATGGTTAACAGGCAATTAGCCAAAATTATTTCAGCACCGAAAAGACGTGATTCTGGTGAAATATGATCTAAATGAGTATTGGCCACTACAAATTCTTGTCCTGATTTTATGTCTTTAAAAAAGGCACAAACACAGACTCGAGGACAGCCTGCTGTTGGGTGAATACTCGGAATATCTGGTGTTTCAGATAGCCAGAAGGCCTTTTTTTGAAGCAATTCAACTTTATCTTTTTTATAAAATATGGCTGTGTACTCCCCTTGATTAATACCGTCTTCACGCGCTAGTCCAGTCATTAGGTACCCTTCTAGAGCAAGTAGGTCAGTCAGTTGATGGGGAAGAGCTTCTTGAACGCCAAAAATATCCCAATCATGGTAGCGAATAAGAGAGAGGACGTGCTCTCGTCTATTGGACCAACTCCAATCACCATCTTCTGTCGTATCAGTTCGAATGTTATAAGTTGCGACTGTAAATTTTTCCATAATAAGACTCCTTTTAGTTGAAGTGTAGCTGTTTTATGCTTAGAATTATAAAGTTAGTTTTGAAGAAATACAAGGGACTATATCTTCAAGAGGATGGATTATCTTATCCAATTCACAGTGAGCTTTAGTTCAATTAAAGTAAGTAGAGTGTTATAATTGAGCAGTGAATAAATAATAAATAAGAGGTGGAAAAGGTGGATATCCAAGAAGAATTATTTTTAAAAGAACTAACGGATGCTCGTGGTGTACCAGGAAATGAAGAAGAGGTTAGAGAGGTTTTTAAAAAATATGCAGAGCCTCATGCAGATAAGCTAATGTACGACGGATTAGGCGGAATTGTTGCACGTCATAATGGTGATAAAGAAGGCCCACGAGTTTTAATTATGGGGCATATGGATGAAGTTGGGTTTATGGTCACGCAGATCACTGAAAAAGGGTTTATTAAATTTCAAACGCTGGGTGGTTGGTGGGGGCAAGTAATGCTTGCTCAACAAGTTCAAATTAAGACTGGGTCTGGTAAATTGATCCATGGTGTTATTGGATGCAAGCCTCCTCATGTATTGACAGCGGAAGCTCGTCAAAAGCCTTATGATGTTGCTGAGATGTTTATTGATATTGGTGCAACCAGTGATAAAGAGGCGAAAGAGTGGGGGATTCGCCCAGGGGATACGGTGACGCCATATACTGAGTATCGTCGTTTAAATGAGTCCAAATATTTATTAGCGAAGGCATGGGATAACCGGATTGGGACTGCAGTGTCTTTAAAAGTATTAGAAAACTTAGCTAATGAGGGGCATCCTAATGTGTTATTTGCAGGGAGTAATGTGCAAGAAGAAGTTGGGTTACGCGGGTCAAGAACGAGTACTCACTTAACTAATCCAGACATAGCTTTTGCCTTAGATACTGGGACTGCGGGGGATACTCCAGGGATGACAGCTAAAGAGTCTAACTCTGAGTTAGGCAAAGGCCCACAAATTTTAATTTTTGATGCGTCCATGATTCCTCATAAAAAATTACGTGATTTTGTGATTGAGGTTGCAGATGAGCTGAATATACCATATCAGCTAGAAGTGATTACAGGCGGTGGAACAGATGCAGGCACACAGCATATCACGCGTGACGGGATTCCATCACTAGCAATTACAGTTGCGACTCGTTACTTACACTCACATACATCCGTCATTCATGAAGATGATTATTTAAACACGGTTAAATTGGTAACAGAGGTTGTACGCCGTTTAGATAAAGAGACAGTCGCTAAGCTACGCGCGTATTAGAACAGTTTTTTTGAGTACGTGTCTCGCATAGTAGGAGTAGGACGTTTAGTCCCACTCCTTTTTTATTGGGTGGCTCGTAAGTCGAAAAGTTTGTTTAGGGCAATTAACAATAGGTGTTTTTATTTTGAGTAAGGTCTGTTTTTAAGAAGTTATCAATTATGATTAAAAACATTTTTGTCTTTTTTATTAGAGGATCTCAGAGTTTAGTTTGGAAATCGTTGATTTATGAGCTTTTTCATTTTAAAATAGTCAGAAGAGGTATAGAGTAAATAAGTGAAGGGAGTCGGATTGTCTTATGAAGGTAACAGTGTTAGGTTATTGGGGAGCATTCCCGTGGCAAGGAGAAGGGACTAGCTCGTATTTATTGGAGTCAAACGGTTTTAGTCTACTGATTGATGCTGGAAGTAGTACGCTGAATGTGTTGCAAGAGCAATTAGATCCGTTGATGTTAGATGCGGTCATTATTTCTCATTATCATCATGATCATATAGCTGATTTAGGTGTTTTACAGTATTATCGCCAGTTAAAACCCAAAGGAGCTGCGATTCCAGTGTTACCCATATATGGACATACTGAGGATACGTTTCATTATCACGAGTTGTCAATGGCAGGTGTTTCTGAAGGTCGGCCTTATTATGAGGATGAGACACTTGAAGTTGGTCCTTTTCGGTTACGTTTTTTGAGAACGGTTCATCCAGTGACTTGTTTTGCTATGAGGATTGAGGAAATTAAGACAGGAAAAACGTTGGTTTATACGGCTGACTCTGGTTACTTAGAGAGCTTCAGTCAGTTTGTTAAGGGCGCAGATGTTCTGATTGCAGATACTTATTTGTTGGAAGGACAAGAAAAGCATCACGCTCATTTTACCTCTAAGGAAGCTGGTATAATGGCGCGAGAGGGTCTGATCGATACGTTAGTGTTAAGCCATTTGCAGCAGGAAATCGAGTTGGAACTATTAAGAGAGCAGGCGCAACAACATGCAGGTAATAAGGTCAATGTGGTATTAGCACAGACAAATTTGACTTTAGATATTTAAAGAGAATGAAAGGATGATCCCATGTTATTTGTACCAAATGAAAACAACGATCCAAGAGTAAATTTAGCAATTGAAACCTATTTAATGAAAGAAAAGCCGATAGATGAGCCAATTTTACTTTTTTATATTAATGAGCCATCCATTATTATTGGACGTAATCAGAATACGATTGAAGAAATCAATAAAGAGTATGTGGAAGAAAAAGGCATTCATGTTGTTCGTCGATTAAGTGGTGGTGGCGCAGTGTATCATGATTTTGGTAATTTGAATTTTAGTTTTATCATGCCTGATGATGGTAATTCATTCCGTGATTTTGCTAAGGTGACACAACCAATTATTGAGGCGCTTCATGCAATGGGAGTAGAGGGTGCTCAATTAAAGGGACGCAATGACTTAGTAATTGGCGATAAGAAATTTTCTGGGAATGCCATGTATGCCACGAATGGTCGGATGTTTGCCCATGGTACGATTATGTTTGATAGTGATGTTAATGAGGTTGTTAATGCTCTTAAAGTGCGTAAAGACAAGATTGAGTCTAAAGGAATTAAGTCTATTCGTTCTCGCGTGACGAATATTAAGCCATTCTTATCTGATGAGTATCAGAATCTATCAACAGTTGATTTCCGTCAAGATATTTTATTGCGTATTTTTGGTGTTACGTCTATTGATGACGTAAAGACTTACGAATTAACAGACGAGGATTGGCAAAAGATTGATAAGATTTCTGATGAGTATTATCGTAATTGGGATTGGAACTACGGGCGCTCACCTGAATTTGATTTAGTTCGTCGCGAACGTTTCCCAATCGGTTCCATCGAAGCAAAAATGAATGTTTCGGATGGTAAGATCAATGATATTAGAATTTTTGGTGATTTCTTTGGTTTAGGCGAGATTGCAGATGTGGAAAAAATACTTAACGGAGTCAAGTATGACAAAGAATCTATTACTGAGGCTGTTTCGAAGATTGATTTGAAAAAGTATTTTGGAAATGTAGAGGTTACAGATTTAGTTAATTTACTTTATTAATCAGTATCAAGAAGCAACTCCTGCCATTTGGCTTGGGGTTGTTTTTTTTTGACGGTCAGTTTCTCTCACGCTGTTATAAATAAGTGAAAAAATGAGCTTGACTAAACCTAGTGAGTTGCTTATGCTAGTATGAGGCGTGCTTTTTGCACGAGAAATAGGAGAAGTGATGAGAAGTTGAAATTTAAAGTAGGGATGCGGACACTAAAAACCGGCCTTAGTGTCTTTATTTGCATGCTGATAACTTTTTTGCTCAAGCGTGAAACATATATTGTGTCAACAATAACAGCTGTTTTTACCTTGCGAGAAAATATGCAAAAAACAATGATGTTTGGTAAACATCGAATTGCTGGAAATATTTTTGGTGCGTTGACATCATTAGTGGTTATTTTCATTTTTAATATATTTGGAAATAGTCAACTAACGCAAATTATTACAATTCCTAGTGTGATTATCTTGATGATTACCTTATTATCTGGATTTGGTTACAATGAAGGAGTTGTTGGTGCGTGTGCGACACTGCTGACCATCTTATTTATGATTCCAGAACAGGATTCATATGTTTATGCTCTAAATCGAGTGATTGACAGCTTTATTGGAATGGGCGTTGCTTTGGGGATTAATTTGTTAGTTAATAAGCATGAGAAGGTTGTCTATCAGAAGGACGAGGCAAGCGATCGCTACAAGGGGCTGTGACGAATTTATGTCACGCCTTTTTTGATTAGAAGATAAGCTGGGGTGCCTTTTATAATTAACTAAAGATCAGCTCTTACTTTATAAAGATTACATTATTGCTTCACATTAACTTCACATCGTTTTGGTAAATTAGAAGAGTAACATAAGTAGGTGAATAGATGGTTCGTTCATTTAATGTGACGTATTTATATGTTATTTATTAAAACTGATTATGAAAGAGTTGATATATCTGAGTTTATATATTTAGGTCTTGTGAATTGTTATTTAAATAAGCATAAATAAAGAAAACGAACAAGGATTAGTGTATATTATAACATGAATGTAAAACGATGTTATACAGTGGAAGGAGAAGATATATGTGAAGCAAAAAGCGATTAGAACGTTTTTATTTATCGCCCTATTATCATTATTACAACCTGTCGCAGTTTCAGCAACGGAAATTGCCCAATTAACACAAATCAATCAAGGGGAATCGGCCTCTGTAGAAAATTCACCAGTAGAAGCAACAGAAGGAAGTTCGGAAGTATCGGTAACTGAGGAGCCTTCTGTCGATGAAGTAGCGATTACCTCAGAGATATCACAGGAAGAGCAGCTAACAAAAGAGACTGTTACTAGTACAGAAGCAACTTCTGATGAAACTGAACCATCAAAAACAGAGAGTACCGAGTCGTCAACTAGTGAAACTAAGCCGAGTGAAACTAAGCCGAGCGAAACCAAGCCAAGTGAAACTAAGCCAAGCGAAATCAAGCCAAATAAACCAGCAACAAAGCCAATTGTGCCGACACCTCCAAACTCAGTCCAGCCAGTATATCCAATTGGACCTAGTTATGAGGAAGAGCCACAATCAGAGGAAGATGTTTCTGTACCGGTTGGTGGAGAAGCCAGTGTTACTTTTAATAATACGACTGAGGAGTTCATCAGAAAAATTGGTCCACTAGCTGCTCAAATTGGTGATAAGCAAGATTTGTATGCGTCTGTGATGATTGCTCAAGCAATTTTAGAAAGTGCTTCGGGAAATTCTACGCTAGCAGGTATGCCTAACTATAATCTTTTTGGCATTAAAGGAAGCTATCAAGGGAAATCAGTTGGAATGCCAACTCAGGAAGATGCTGGAAACGGCTCTCTTTATACAATTAATGCAAACTTCAGACGTTATCCAACCTATAAGGAGTCATTGGAGGATTATGCTAAATTATTAAAAGAAGGGATCTCTGGTAATCCGGATTTTTATAAGGGGACCTGGAAGTCCAATACACGGTCTCATGAAGAGGCGACAGCTTTTCTGACAGGGAAGTATGCGACAGACACACAATATGCAGCAAAATTAAATGGGTTAATCAAAACCTATAAGTTAACACGTTATGATAAGTTTGATAAAGAGATGGAAACCTTGCTAGCTTCTATTACAATGGGGCCAAAAGAAGAGAAACTAGTTGCCGAGGCAACTCAGTTCTTAGGCTTACCTTATGTGTGGGGTGGGACAACCCCTCAGGGCTTTGATTGTTCTGGTCTAGTACAGTACGTCTATAAAAAAGCTGCAAATGTTGATTTACCACGGGTAACATGGCAACAAGAAACATTAGGTAAAGAAGTTAAATTAGATGAGTTAAAAACAGGAGACCTATTGTTCTTCGGAACAAGAGGAGCAACTCATCATGTGGCGATGTATATTGGTGATGGGCGATTTATTCATGCCCCAGAAACTGGCGATGTGGTGAAAATTACGGCCATTGCTGATTTTAAACCTGACTTCGCTAAACGACTTTTAGATTAATTAATAAAACTTGTGGGGAATGCTACTATTCTTCACAAGTTTTTTGTTTGTCAAATGAAATCAGGTATAATGAGTTAAGGATGGTGAAGGAGGAGTGGTAACGTGAATCTGTATTGTGATAGCTGTGGCACCAAATTAGTAGAGAAATTAGATGAGGAAGGTCTAACTCCTTATTGTATAAACTGTCAGATATTCAAGTATCCAACTTTTTCAGTGGCGATGAGTACAATGATTCTTAATGCTGAAAAAGATCGGCTATTATTGATCAAACAAGGTGGCCGAGAGGGGTATATTTTAACAGCTGGCTATGTGTCACTGGGGGAATCGGTTGAAGAGGCAGTGGTCCGAGAGGTTCAGGAAGAACTTTCTTTGCGCGTGGTTGATTCCCGTTTTTTACGCAGCCGTTACTATGAGCCGTCAAATACGCTGATGATGAATTTTGTTTCAGTGGTTGAGTCTGAGGCGTATATTCTTAAAGAAGATGAAGTGGATGCAGCTAATTGGTTTACTTTTGGTGAAGCGAAGCAAGCGATTAGACCTCATTCATTGGCAGAGCAGTTTTTATTAGCTTTTTTAGCAGAGTGAAAAAGGACATGTGGCAAGTTAACTTTGCCGACATGTCCTTTTGCTTTTTGTCTATTTGACGTCTTTTGTGTTCTCTACAATTTTTGTAACAATGCCATAATCAACCGCTTCGTCAACACTTAGCCAGAAATTACGATCGGTATCAGCAGCGACTTTTTCGTATGAGTTGCCAGTTGCTTCTGCGATTAAGCGATTGACACGTTCACGCATCCGAACAATTTCTTTGGCTTCGATTTGAATTTCAGTACTTTGACCTTGAACTCCACCAGCTGGTTGATGAATCATATAACGAGTATTTGGTAAGCTGTAGCGATTTTTAGCTTGGGCGGCTAAGTAAATAGTAATACCTGCGCTAGCCACCCAACCAGTTCCGATTACTTTTACTTCTGGTTTTACAAATTTAATCATATCATGAATCGTATCCCCAGCTTCAACATGACCACCTTGGCTGTTGATGAAGATAGTGATTGGCTCGTCACCTAAGGATTCTAATAATAACAATTGACTTGTTACTTCTTTAGCTAAATCCTGGTCTATGCCACCATAAATTAAAATGGTGCGATTTTCAATCATTTTTTTTGTTAACAAACTGTTTACATCCGTTGCTTTTGTTTCTTCTGTCATGATTAGAGCCTCCAATAGATTAATTTTTATTAGCAAACTTGCTAGTGTTGTCTAGAAATATCTTAGCACAAAGAAAAAGAATAAACAAAAGATTTGACCTTCTTTGACTAATATTTTGTTTATCCTTTAAACTAGCTATCTACGTACTTTTCTGCCTAAGCCGACACCATTGCGCATTTTTTGCAAGGTTTTATTGGCAACTCGTCGAGCTTTTTCAGCGCCTTCGTCTAGGATTTGATTGAGCTCACCAGAGACTAAGAGCTCCTTCTGACGGTTTTGAATAGGTTCTAGGGTAGCAACTATGGCTTCACCTAAGTCGGCTTTAAACTCGCCATAACCAGCATTTTCGTATTGTTCAACTAATGCAGAAATTGTTTTACCCGAAACGGCAGCATAAATTGTTAATAAGTTTGAAATGCCGGGTTTCTCTTCGACATTATATTCGATTTTTCCGCTGGAGTCAGTGACTGCAGAACGAATTTTTTTACGAATCGTATTAGGCTCATCAAGCATCGAAATATAACCTTTTGCATTTGTATCTGATTTGCTCATTTTTTTAGTGGGCTCTTGTAAGCTCATAATGCGAGCGCCTTGTTCAGGAATTTTTACTTCAGGCAGAACTAGGATAGGTTGTTTATCTGTACCATAACGTCTGTTAAAACGCTCAACAAAATCACGTGTTAATTCCAAATGTTGTTTTTGATCATCGCCTACAGGAACTAGGTTAGCATTATACAAGACGATATCTGCTATCATTAATGGTGGATAAGTCAAAAGGGCTGCGCTAACTCCTGTACGACCATTTTTTAGTGACTTATCTTTAAATTGGGTCATCCGTTCTAATTCGCCAATCGTGGTATTGCATTGGACAATCCAAGCGGCTTCAGCATGGGCGGATACCTCAGATTGAATAAAGATGGTTGATTTTTGTGGATCCACTCCGACTGCTAAGTAGAGAGCAGCTAGACCAAGGGTTTGTTCTCTAAGCTTTAAACGATCCTGGGGAACTGTAATCGCATGTTCATCAACGATGCAGTAATAGCAGTTATAATCTTCTTGAAGTGCAACAAACTGTTGCATGGCACCGATGTAGTTGCCAATAGTGGGGATCCCACTTGGTTGAATACCAGAAAAAATTGTGTCCATATGTGTCATCTTCCTAACTTTTTTTATTAGCGGGTAACAGGTTACTCTTAGCTGAAATAGTGACTAACTAAGTCAATTAAGTGTTATCATTTAATATTATACTGGAAAGTAAAGGAAAAAGACAGTTCAATTAAGTGGCTGATAAATGTCTAATCAATAAAAACTAATACAGAAAAAAAACTGTACCAGTGTTTAAAAAAGGTACGAATTACATTTGTGAACTTTTCATGAATATTGTATAATAATTGCAAGAAGTTATCGAGAAATACATACACGACAGGGATTCTGGTGGTTTTTTTTTTTGAGAATTAGTTAATTTGGTGTAGTAATTAGTTTCATAATGAGGTATAATATAACTTGTAAGAGTTACAGTTGAGGTTGCTGTAATAAATTATGGATGCAGATGTAGAGTGCATGAAAAAAGGAGTGAATCATATGCTAACACTATATACTTCTCCAAGTTGTACGTCTTGTCGAAAAGCAAGAGCGTGGTTATTGGAACATGAAATTCCTTTTAGAGAACGTAATATCTTTTCAGAACCGCTGGATATTATGGAGCTGAAAGAAATTTTACGAATGACAGAGGATGGAACAGAAGAAATTATTTCGACACGTTCTAAAGTATTTCAAAAGTTGGATATGGATCTTGATGAATTGCCGCTACCAGAATTATTAAAACTAGTGCAAGAGAACCCAGGTTTGCTACGACGTCCAATTATGATTGATGAAAAACGACTTCAAGTAGGATTTAATGAAGATGAAATTCGTCGTTTCTTGCCACGGGAAGTCCGTGCTTTAGAGTTACGCCACGCCCAATTAATGGCTGGTTTATAGAATGAGTCGATACCTCGTCTGTTTGGCGAGGTATTTTTAAGATTTTTTTCTTTACTTTTGTAGGTTTTAGGCTACAATGTGTCTATAGAGAATAATTACTAACTGAATTAGTATAGTAAAGAAGAGAGGTGTAGCCAATATGGAAATGGAGCGCATTAATGAGAATACTATTCGAGTATTAATTGAGAACGAAGATTTAGAGGAACGTGGGATTACCTTCTTGGATCTGTTAGGCAATCACAAACAAATCGAGAATTTCTTTTACAGTATTTTAGAAGAAGTAGATATTGATGAGCAATTCCAAGAAACAGACGCAGTCACGTTTCAGGTGCTACCGAATCGAAATGGTTTAGAGTTATTTATTAGTAAGAATATGATGATGGGGGACGATGGTGATATTCCTGAGCTATCAGATGTCATGAATCAAGATGCTTTCGGTGAGTTTGTTAAAAAGCAAATGTCAGATGGTACCCCTTTAGAAGAAATGCGCAGTCCTAGTAACCTCGATAAATATATTGACAACCTAGATTCTCCAATCATTGAATCTGTTGTCAAATTAGAGTCATTTGAAGATTTGATTCAGTTAGCTAAGAT
The DNA here is from genome assembly GCF_059621045.1 of Vagococcus sp. WN80Y. Lineage (NCBI taxonomy): Bacteria > Bacillati > Bacillota > Bacilli > Lactobacillales > Enterococcaceae > Vagococcus > Vagococcus sp. WN80Y. Next base: position 37,544 of record NZ_JCAQHY010000147.1, on the reverse strand, counting down.
GGTTAAATTTGAAAATGTTATCACGCATCTATATCGATTAGAAGATGAGCCAGAAGCTTATTTCTTACATGTGATTTTCTTCTTAGAGGATACAACAGAAACTCAGGTTAACGATGATATGGCAGTTATTTTAGAGTTTTCAAGTCTGACTAAAATAACACCAGAGGTATTGGAAGAATACGGTCAATTAATCATGGAGCGTAGCGCGTTAGAGCAAACAAAGTATTATTTTAAGAAGTAATTGTGATTCTTAATAGTTAGCTGTTAGTTTCTTTTTAAGCGAAGCTATCAAAAAATGTTCTTATAAAAAAAGTGATTAGAAGGGATCTGTTTCTAATTGCTTTTTTTGTGCGTTTTAGTTGCTTAATAATTGCGAATTACGCTAGACTTATTCTTGTGAATAAAAATAGGAGTGGTAAAAATGACTCAATATAGAACATTATTGTTTGATGTAGATGAGACACTACTTAATTTTAAAGAAGGCCAATATAATGCTATGACTCAACTTTTTACAAGTCAAGGTGTAAGGTTGACACCTGAGATACGGCAGCTCTATGAGGTGAAAAATGCGGCGCTCTGGGAGGCTTTTGAAAAAGGAGAGCTAGCAAAGGAGCGAGTATTGGCTGATCGTTTTAGTTATATTTTTAGTGAGTGTGGCTTAGTTAGAGATGGGGCAGAGATGGATCAGATTTTTCGAGATTATTTGAAAGAGGAAGCGATTCTTTTGGATGGAGCTTTTGACACTGTATCGGAGTTGTCAACTAATCACCAATTGTATGTTGTCACCAATGGTGTGTCGGCTACGCAGTATCGTCGTTTAGAAAAAGCCCAGTTAATGCCATACTTTGCTGATGTTTTTGTTTCAGAGGATACTGGTTTTCAAAAACCCATGCCAGAGTTCTTTAACTATGCTTTTGAGCGAATCCTTGAATTTGAACTTGAGAAGACCTTGATTATTGGAGATTCGTTATTGGCAGATATTAAAGGTGGTAATAATGCGGGAATTGCTAGTTGCTGGTATAACCCGCATAATAGTATTAATCAGCATGGAATCACCCCAACTTATGAAATTGATCACTTAACTCAGCTACATGAAATTGTTTAATAATAAAAAAGATCAAGAGCTCATAATCAGAGCTCTTGATCTTTTCTATTATTAGTCCAACCCGATTAAGTAGTCGTCATCTTTCATTGCCTCTACAGAGCCTAGTAAATACCCATTCCCAACTTGCGAGAAGAAATCATGATTGCTGGTCCCTGTGGAGATACCATTCATGATGATTGGGTTCACGTCATTTGCTGTATCAGGGAAAAGTGGATTCAAACCTAAGTTCATCAAGGCTTTATTAGCATTATAACGTAAGAAGACTTTTACATCTTCAGTCCAGCCAAGCTCATCGTATAACAATTCGGCGTACTTTTCTTCGTTTTCATACAATTCATATAATAAGTTATACATCCAATCTTCCATCTTTTGTTGGTCATCCTCAGATAGTTGATTGAAACCTAATTGAAATTTATAGCCAATATAAGTTCCGTGAACAGATTCGTCACGAATAATTAATTTGATGATTTCTGCGACATTCGCCAGTTTGTTGTTACCCAAGTAATGAAGTGGTGTGTAAAAACCAGAATAGAATAAGAAGGTTTCAAGATAAACACTAGCTACTTTTCGTTCTAAGGGAGAACCATTCAAGTAAATATCATTGATAATTTTAGCTTTTTTTTGTAAGTATTCATTCGTGTTGGTCCAGTCAAAAATCTCATCAATTTCAGCTTTAGTATTCAACGTACTAAAAATGGAAGAGTAGCTTTTTGCGTGAACTGATTCCATAAATTGAATATTGTTTAGAACGGCTTCTTCGTGAGGTGTCCGGATATCATGACGAATGGCATCAACACCATTTTCAGATTGCAGCGTATCTAGCAATGTTAGACCACCAAAAACACGGCCAACAGTTTGTTTTTCTAATTCAGAAAGTGTCCGCCAATCATCTAAATCATTTGATAATGGAATACGTGTATCTAACCAGAATTGTTCTGTTAGCTTTTCCCATGTTGATTTATCAATGGCATCTTCGATGGCATTCCAGTTTATTGCTTCGTAATAAGTTTCACCCATTAGTCCATTTCCTCCTGTTTACCAGGCTTATTATGCCTGGATTAGTTGCATGCTCATTTCTGACAGAAAAATAGGGAAAAATGTGCAAGTAGTCATTGCAATCATTTTTCCGTCTATTTTTCAGGTTATCAGTCATTCTTTTTAGATGACACAGCTTTCGCATGAGTTACTACCGATTTCCTCTTCGTCATCAGTAAAGGTACGAATGTAGTAGATTGACTTAATTCCTTTATGGAAGGCATAGTGACGTAAAATATTTAGGTCACGAGTCGTTTGTTTAGGTGTCTCTTTCCACTCGTACAAGCCTTCAGGAATCTCTGAGCGCATGAAGAGCGTCATACTCATTCCTTGATCAATGTGCTGTTGAGCTGTCGCGTAGACATCAATGACTTTTCGCATGTCCATGTCATAAGCAGACTTGTAATAAGGTAACGTGTCATTGCTTAAATAAGGAGCAGGGTAGTAAATTTTTCCAATTTTTTTCTCTTGGCGTTCTTCAATCAGGCGCGTAATTGGATGAATACTAGCACTTGTATCATTAATATAAGAAATTGAGCCATTTGGTGCGACTGCAAGGCGATTTTGATGATACATGCCATCTTTTTTGATAGCGTCACGTAAGTTTGCCCAATCGTCAGCTGTTGGAATAAAAATACCAGCAAATAGTTCTTTAACTTTATCAAATTGAGGCGCGAACTCACCTGTTACATATTTATCGAAGTAAGTACCATTAGCGTAATCTGATTGTTCAAAGTTATGGAAGTTTTCGCCACGTTCTTTAGCGATATTATTACTTTCCACTAACGTCCAGTAGTTCAATAGCATAAAGTAGATATTCGTAAAGTCCAATGATTCAGGTGAGCCATACTCCATTTGATTTTTAGCAAAGTAAGAATGTAATCCCATTGCGCCTAAGCCAATCGTATGATTTAGGTCATTTCCATTTTTAATTGAAGGGACTACTTCAATATTTGAAGCGTCAGTAACATAAGTTAAGGCACGTGTCATTGTTCTAACAGATTTGCCAAAATCTTGACTGTTCATCAGATTAGGAATATTAGTTGATCCAAGGTTACAGCTAATATCAGTTCCCAAAACATCAAATTCTTGTCGATCATTGATTGCAGATGGCTGTTGAACTTGTAAGATTTCTGAGCAGAGATTACTCATGATGATTTTGCCATCAATCGGATTTTGACGATTAGCAGAATCAATATTAATAATGTAAGGATAGCCAGACTCTTGTTGTAACTTGCTGATCTCGTTTTCAAGATCACGAGCTTTGATTTTTGTTTTGCGAATCTTAGGGTTCGCAACTAACTTGTCGTATTCTTTTGTGATATCAAGATAAGAGAAAGGAACACCGTATTCTTTTTCAACACTGTAAGGACTAAATAAATACATGTCAGCATTTTTTCGTGCTAATTCATAAAATTTATCTGGAACGGTTAAGCCAAGAGAAAGAGTTTTAACACGGATTTTTTCATCCGCATTTTCTTTTTTTGTGGATAAAAACATTTCGATATCTGGGTGGAAAACATTGAGATAAACGACTCCAGCACCTTGACGTTGACCAAGTTGGTTGCTGTAGCTGAAGCTATCTTCAAATAATTTCATTACGGGTACAACACCGCTTGCGGCACCTTCGTAGCCCTTGATAGGTGCTCCTGCTTCACGCAAGTTATTTAGTGAAATACCAACACCACCACCAATACGTGAGAGCTGCAAAGCACTATTAATTGAGCGACCAATGCTATTCATGTCATCTGTTACTTGTAAGAGAAAACAAGAAACTAGCTCGCCACGACGTTTACGTCCAGCATTTAAGAAAGAGGGCGTCGCTGGCTGGTAGCGTTGGTGAATCATTTCGTCAGCAATTGCTAATGCCAATTCTTCGTTACCTTCTGCAAAATATAAAGCGTTAAAGGCAACTCGGTCTTCATAGCGCTCTAGGTATTGTGAGCCATCGTTACTTTTAAGGGCATATTGAGAATAAAATTTGTATGCAGCCATAAATGACTTAAATTCAAAGTGCTGCTCACCTAAGAAGGTATACAGAGAATCAATAAAATCGATAGAGTAGTTGCGAATGAACGCTTCCTCGATAAATTCATGTTCAATTAAATAGTCGATTTTTTCTTTTGTAGAAGAAAAGGCCATTGTGTTCGGTTCGACATTTTCTAAGAAAAAGGCTTCAAGGGCTTCCTTGTCTTTGTTTAATGGGATTTGACCATCAACAGGACGATTAATCTCATTGTTTAATTTGAAGTAACTTACTTCATCTAGTTGTTTTAGACTCAATTTCACTCACTACTTTCTTAAAGTTTTTTACATCATCCGGCGTACCATTCATCTCAAAATCAAAAAGCAAACTCACACCATATTTCACAGCTAAATCTTTTGCTGTGTAAACATATAAGTCTCCGAAGTTTAAATTGCCACTACCGGCGACTCCTTTTAGGTGGTATCGATTGCTCTTAAACTCAATAAAGTCGTCCGCTACCTCGGTAATATCTCTATCGTAAGTAGGGACGACTAATATATAAGGTTCATTTAGTTCGTGGAAAGGGTTGGTTTGATCAATTTCATAAGCAGGTAATCCCACTTTCTTTATAAAGCGTCTGGTCTGTCCAGTGACACTAAAATAAACAAGTTTCATCTTAAACGGCTAATGCTCTTAATTGATCGGGTCTGAAACCGACAATTGTTACATCTTCGCTAGCAGTTACGACAGGGACACTACGGTAGCCTTGATCTTTTAACCAATCTATATATTGTGGTTCTGTATCGATGTTTACTTCACTATAAGAAATATTTTTATCGGTCAAAAACCGTTTAGTCATTTTGCATTGAGGACAATTGTCCTTCGTATATAAAGTGATGTTAGTCATGTTAATTACCTCCAAGAAATTTCGTTTTTAACTAATTACTAGTATACCCCCTACAAAAAAAAAGTCAACTCAAAAACACTATATATTGTGGGTGAAATGTAAATGAACACAACTCTTGGTAGGTGTTAATCTTCACAAAACCGATTTATCGAGCTTTCATATTGATTTTCATGAGAAATAAAGTGTTGAAATAGTTAAAAAAATTTTTTAGATACATCATCTAGTTAATAGCGATCGCTTTCTTTTGTAAGAGGGCTAATTATGGGAGCGAATAAGAGTATTTTAGTGAGAAACTTATTATCTATATGTTGTGTGTACTAAAAGTGCTTTTTTATTCTTATTAGATACTTTGAGTGAAAAAAATGAGTCAAATTTCACTACTTAGAATAGCAGGATTTGGTGAGAAAGTTAACAATATGTAGTGAAATTACATTGACAAATCGTATGTAGGGGGCTAATATAAAGATAATGATTGAGAATGATTATCACTATCGTTAACGGAAGGTATGTGAAAATATCAACAAGTGAAAAAATATAGCGAGGTGAAAGAATGATTAATTTACAAGAAGGTACTATCGGCGCTCTTTATTACTTTAAAGAGGTCATTGACGCTAGGTCATCAGAGCGGCATTTAGCTAATTTAGGCTTTGTCAAAGGGGCAGAAATTAGAATTATATCACGAGACAATCAAGGTGGTTTAATTATTATGGTTAAAGAAGCACGTTTAGCTATAAGTCAAAGTGTGGCTAGCCAAGTGATGGTTTTAACTGAAAGTGATCAACCAGTGTCTTATCAGACCTTAGATGGGATTCGAGTTGGAACAGTAACTAAAGTTGAGTCTGTTTTAGGGAGTGGTGTTATTCGTCGTCGCTTGATGGATATGGGATTGACTCGTGGTGTTGACGTCATGATTCGCAAAGTTGCTCCTTTAGGTGACCCGATTGAAGTAACCATTCGTGGATATGAATTAACCTTGCGTAAAGCGGAAGCTGAACTAGTTTTAGTAAAGGATGTACAGCCAAATGACAATTAAACGTATCGCATTTGCAGGAAATCCCAATAGTGGTAAGACGAGCTTGTTCAATGAGCTTACAGGTGCTAATCAGTCTGTCGGTAACTGGCCTGGTGTGACAGTGGAACGAAAAGAAGGGCACTATAAAAAAGATAAAACTATCTTGATTCAAGATTTACCTGGTATTTATTCATTGGCACCTTATACGCCAGAAGAAGTAGTGGCCCGTAACTATTTGTTACAAGATCGTCCAGATGCCATTGTCAATGTAGTTGATGGAACTAATTTAGAACGAAATCTATATTTAAGCTTACAATTAATGGATTTAGGAATTCCTGTCGTGATTGCACTAAATATGATGGATGTCTTAAAAAAACAAAATAAAGAAGTTAATATAGAGAAGCTAGCCTATGGTTTAGGTGTTGAGGTAGTTGGGACGAGTGCAGTTAAGCGCCAAGGGATTGATCAGGTCATGGAAACTGCTGTGGCGGTTATTAAAGAGCGACCTAGACAACAGCAGCCGATTACGTATGATGCACGTTTAGAAACAGCTCTGCAAGAAATCTCTTCTATTATAGAAGGAAAAAAAGTTTTATCAATAGTTGGACGAATGGTTGCTAATGAAACTATACGTTGGTATAGTATGAAATTATTTGAAAGAGATGCACAGGTATTAGCGGATATTGATTTATCGACTAAAGAAAAAATAGAAATTGAAGAAATTATTACTATTACTGAAAAAATAGTTAGTGATGATAGTGAAAGCATTTTAATTAATGAGCGTTATGATTACATTACGAAGCTTGTCAAACTCTGTGTGATTGATCAAGGGGATTTTAAATTAACAGTGAGTGATAAGCTGGATAGATTGGTGACGAATCGCTTCTTAGCGTTACCGATTTTTGCCTTTATTATGTGGTTGGTCTACTATGTTTCGATTCAAACGGTTGGAACGATGGGGACAGATTGGGTGAATGAGACTTTATTTGGAGAAATTGTTCCTTCGACTGTTTCAGGCTGGCTTGAACAATTAAGTGTTGCTAGCTGGATGCAGAGTTTGATTTTAGATGGGATAATAGCGGGTGTGGGGGCTGTTCTAGGATTTGTCCCACAATTAATTGTTCTCTTTCTGTGTTTAGCGATACTGGAAGACTGTGGGTATATGTCGCGAATTGCCTTTGTCATGGATCGGTTGTTCCGCCGGTTTGGGATGTCTGGGAAATCGTTTATTCCGATGCTGATCGCAACAGGCTGCGGGGTGCCGGGTGTGATGGCTAGCCGCACGATTGAGAATGAAAAAGATCGAAAAATAACGATAATGGTAACGACTTTTATGCCTTGTTCGGCTAAACTGCCAATTATCGCGCTAATAGCAGGTGCTTTTTTCCCTCATGCTAGCTGGGTGGCGCCCTCTGCTTATTTCATTGGAATGAGTGCCATTGTTTTATCTGGTATTGTACTTAAAAAGACGCGATCATTTGCGGGAGATGTCTCGCCGTTTATTATGGAATTACCAGCCTATCATCTACCAAGGGTGAGAGGTGTTTTACAACAAACTTGGCATCGTAGTTTTGCTTTTGTTAAAAGAGCAGGGACGATTATCTTTGTTGCGAGTATCTTAATTTGGTTCCTGTCTAGTTTTAATCTTCGCATGCAGATGGTGACTGCAGATGAAAGTATTCTAGCTGCGCTAGGCAATCTTGTAGCCTTTATTTTTATTCCTTTGGGATGGGGAGATTGGCGTGCTACTGTGGCGACAGTTACAGGCCTTATTGCTAAGGAAAATGTGGTCAACACCTTTGGGATCTTATTTGGCGGTTTGAGTGAAGTTTCAGAGGCAGGTAATGAAGTCTGGCCGGCACTGAGAGCCGCCTATACGCCAGTTTCTGCTTATTCTTTCTTGGTCTTTAACTTATTATGTGCGCCTTGTTTTGCAGCTATTGGGGCGATTCACCGTGAAATGGCGGATTTCAAATGGACCATGGCGTCTGTTGGTTTCCAGTGTGGGGTAGCGTACCTAGCTAGTTTTGTGGTGTACCAATTGGGGCATGTCTTTTTTGAAGGTGGTAGCTTTGGTTTAGGTGCTAGCTTAGCAATTGGCGTCGTGACCGGATTGATTTATTTATTAGTTAGGAAGCCGAAAAAGGTCGTTGCGACTTTATCCACTATATAATTCTGATTAGTTTACGAAATGGCTATATCTAGAGAGGAAGTAGAACCATGTCGACTTTAATTTTAAGCCTAGTTATTTTTGGAATAGCAGGTTATGTTATCTATGTGACGTATTTGAAAAAAAACAGAAAAAGTAGTTGTCATGATTGCGATTGTCCAGCTAAGCCTCAGCAATTGACCAATCGAAAATAAAACGTATTGAAATCCCCTCATTCAAGTTGAGTTTTAGCAGCTAAATGAGGGGATTTAGTTTAATGATTGCTTAGGCTAAATCGAAATCAGTTATTTTATTAATTTTGAAATTAGGCGAGGAAAACACTTGCTATTGAACATTTTGAGTGCTAAAATATGTTTTGTAGTTAATTTTTGGGTTGTTAGCTCAGTTGGTAGAGCAACGGACTCTTAATCCGTGGGTCGAGGGTTCGAACCCCCCACAACCCATAGGTGCCAAACCTAAATGAATGGATAAACGTTGGTGCGAAAGCATTTAGAAAACGTTTATGCCATTCTATTTTTTTATCTGAATACGGCTTTGAATACGGACAGTTTAAAAATTCACGTAATTAGCGAATTTTTGAGCTGTTTCTTCTTTTGTCTTTTTAGTGACATGAGTATATATATTCATGGTGGTTTGCACATCACTATGGCCTAAGCGTTCTTGGACTTCCTGAATAGTAGCATTGGCTTCAAATAGCAAACTGCAATGAGTGTGTCTAAAACCATGAACAGTGATACTACTTAGATTATATCTAGTCTGAATGGCGATCAGCCATTTTCTAGGCTTGGCCGGTGACAAAAAGCTGTTATCCTGGTTAGTAAACACAAGTTGTTTCTTATTCATTGTGTTGTAGCCAAATCTTAATGCTTCCGTCCGTTGGATTTTACGCCACTCTTTAAGTGTTGCTAGTGTGCCATCATCTAAAGATAGTGTACGCGCGCTCTTTTTTGTTTTTGGTGGTAGTACTATCAAGCGTGAATTTTCACCTCTTGTGAGGGTTTTGTTCACTGTCAATGTTTTATCCTTAAAGTTTATATCATTCCACGTTAAGGCTAATGCTTCACCTTGACGAAGGCCACTAAAGGCTAGTAGTCGGAAAAAGGTATAAGCTTTTTTATTATTCTCTTTTTTTAAAGATTCAAAGAATGCTGCTAGTTGGTCACGGTCGTAGTAATTGAACTCTGTCTCCTCTTTTACAATTTCCATAACTCTTGGAACGCTAACCTTTTTAATTGGATTATCAGAGATGATACTTAAAGAAATAGCGTAATCAAATACATTAGAAGTGTAATTGTTAAATCTTTTGTACTTGGTCTTTGTGTGATCAAACCAGGTATTGATGGTCTTTTGACAATATTTAACATCTATTTTATCAATCCTTAATTTTCCATAGGCCGGTAAAATATGATTGTTAAACATTTCTTTTGTTTTAGCCCAGGTACTCTCTTTAACAGTATTTTTATACTGAGAGAACCAGAGATGATAAATATCTTCGAATGTCGTCACATTTTTCTTTTTAAGACCATTCTGCAGTACATCAGCTTGTAACCTTTTTTCTTCTAGTTTTGCTTGTTTAAGCGTATCAAATCCACGTCTAGTAGTTCTTACTTCTTTTCCGGTCACCTCATCCACACCTAAATATGTCTGAAATAACCATTTTTTAGAGCCATTCTTTAAATCATATTGTTTAAAAGTTGCCATAATTTTTACTCTCCTTATCTTGCTTTGGGCGTTTGCGAGATGGTAAGGAGTTTTTTATTTTAGTTGTAATCGATGCCGTGAATACAATTATTGTATAGAAATGGTTTAATTTTAGATTTATCCGCTGTTTCGTAATAATCAATCATAAGTTTATTAAAACGACGTAGGCTCTTTTCGTTAATTATTAGTACTCCTGCCCCGCTTGAAATAAGTATCTTATTAGCAATGATGGTGGCAGTACGTTTGTTTCCATCCCAAAACAATTGAGACCGACAAGCAAATAGGAAGTAATCAAGCGCCTTTTCGGTTGCTGTAGTCTTACTATGCAAAATATTATCGATCTTTTTAGTAACATTGGCTTTAATTGGAACGTCAGGTTGATAAAATGAGCCACCGATGCTTACATCGCCAGTACGTAAGGTATTTAGCATAGACTGTGGGAGCTCTCCATAGGCAACGATTGCGTGAATGTCTGTGGCATATTCAAGTGTGAAAGGTGCGTCGATGTTGCTTAAAACAAGCTGCCAAGCGTTACGGAGATTAAGTACTTTTTGCACATCGTCTATATTAAGGCCTGATACACTCATACCATCAATAATGGTCTTTGTATCAGGAAATGTAATGTTGATGTTTTCCATTTTAGCCTGACTATAGATATTTTCAACAAGAGTTTTCTTGGCTAGGAAAATACTTTCATCGGGTGCTAATTTATATTTGTCAGGGTACATTAAGGTAATTGTCTCCTATCTTTTGTTTTCGATGATCAGTTTATAATGTATTTCTTTTTGGCGTTAATTAGTTTAAAAATATCCTTTCATAAACGTCTAGTCTTTCTAAATCTTCAGTTATGCTAATAGCTTCAATCTCTAGATCCATGCTCATTTCAAGTGGTAAGGAGCTTTCTTTTTGAGCTATCAGAAGAGAATCTCTTCGTTCTATCATGTATTCAATTAAACTTTCTTTATCTTTAATCAGAGTATCTTTTGTAGCAAAATTAAGATTAAAGCTGTACATTTGTAAAATATCTGCAAAATTATATTGAATTACTTTAGTTTCATTCATAGCATTGACTAGAGGTTTTAAAGCATTCTCATCAATGGTTTGTCCGCTCTTTTTCAAAAAATTCTCAATTCCAAGCTTACTAAATGAGATGGCAATTTTACCAGTTACGAAATCATCAAATATTATATTGGCCATGTTAGCCATTATATGAATTTGTTCAGTGGTAGGAAGCATATAGCCATTTTCTATCTTATCTAATTCATTTAAATACAATATAGAACTTTCTTTTAAATATTCTAAACGTGTGTTGATCGTGTCAACAAACTCTTTAGGTGTATAAAGAAATAGTTCACGAGTAAATCTAACCATTTTCCCTATTAATTTAGGATCTAATTCTGCTATTGACCTATCTTCTCCATACAATAGCTCTTCGACTTTCATATTTCCTAACTCAGCTATTTTTTTTAGTCTGTCATTACTAGGTGTGTTTCTACCAGATTCCCAGTTACTAACAACCCCTTTGCTTGCATTGAAAAATTTTCCAAATTCTTCAAGAGTTAATCCTTTAGATTGTCTTATCATTTTGATGCGTTGAGCGATTTCTGTTTTGCTAGCTTTCATTTTCTCACCCCTGTTTACTTTAGTATACCCAAATGTTTACCATTTTGCTAGATAAAGTTTTACAAAGTTTTAAGTTTTTGTTGACTTAAATAAAATACTACGGTATATTTGTTTTGTAAAGTTTTACGAAAGGGGTGAGAAAGTGAATAAAATTGTTGGCTACAGAAAAATGCTTGGTATGACACAAGCAGATATGGCAAAAATCTTTGCTATATCTAAACACGCATATTGGATGAAGGAGAATGGGAAAAGTCGGTTCTCAGATAGTGAAAAGTTAAAGTTCAAATTGTTAGTAAAGGAAATTTTTCCCAATATAACAATTGATGAAATTTTTTTTACTTGAAATGTTTTGTAATGTTTTGCGAAGGAGGGCTAGTTATGTCGTATCAACTAAAGGAAGAACAAGAAGTAATACTCCAATATGATCGTCAACTTGATGAATGGTTTTATTATGGTGATGTGCCAATGCTTAATAAGAAGTGGCGGCAGCATGTTGAAGCTGAAAGGGAGGTAATTGAAGCAAATGGGGCTATCACATTATTGTCTGGCAAAGTAATCGGTAAAGTCTCTATTCGAAAAGAAAGAGTAAGTAATATGAGCATAGAACAGAAAAAAGTAGCTTCTCAAAGAATGAAGTTGTTAAACGATGCTAAAGCAAAGTTTTAGTTACACTTTTACGTGTTATAAGTCGCGATAAAAAAGATGAATTATCATTGTAAGGTATTTATACCCAAATGATTAAAGAAGGTTTAAAAAGGCGTATATTGATGAAACTTTAAATATAAAAAATTGAGGTGAGGAGAAATGTTAATGTTCAGTCAGGAATACGAAAATGCTCTATTACAACAGCATCAAACGACATTTAATCGTTTGCTTGAATTAGCTGAGAAACGGATTAGTAAGCCAGAGTTTATTCAGCAAAAAAATGTACCTAAGTTTTATGATGATGTTTCAATGAATACTTTGTATAAGTATGAGCGGTTAGGTTTAAAGCGTTGTGAGCCGGTAGATGATGGGAATGTTTATTATCATGTTGACGAGTTAGAAAGATTTATGTTTCAACACCAAAAATAAGCGATGGGCGTCGCTGAGATGGGAAATATTTTATAGGAGTTGTTGACTTATTACTAATTTACAAAAAGCAAAAATGATTTTAGCAACTTTAGAAGAGTATGTACAAATTGAAGAAGCTGTCAAAGGTTTCTGGTTAGCCGGAATTTTACAAGGACTGGCCAACATTCGAGATGAAGAAAAAGAAAAGGAGCTAGCAAAATGAAAGCAACCATAATTTATCCACCATTAGTGGAACAGTCATGTAGGTATTTAAATTCAATAGGCGTAAAAGCCAATAAGGACGAGATTTACAAGGAAATGGTCAAGAATGGGCTAATAGATCAAATGGGAGATCCGACACCACAGGCGATAAACCAAGGGCTTGTGTCAGTGTTTAACTTAGAGCATGAGACATTAAGCGAGTTTAAAAAAGAGTTTCCAATTTTTGCAAGATATCCAGCTAAAGAGTTCTTTCAAGCTGATGGAATTTGGTATATTTCTGCCGACATAGCAGATGATTTTTTTGAAAAATGTGAGAGTAATTCTTTTTCGAAAGATAAAATGCAACAAATTGTGGCGTATTTCAATTTTAGAAATTATGATGATCCGAGAACAATAGGTGAGTTTAAGGGAGTTAATCATCCGACATATTCAAACTATCCAGATGAACATTTTCATCTGATAAAAGACCAAATCAGTGTTGACAGCATAGTTATTCAAGATATGGCTAATCGTGTACTTAACGGTGAGATTGATGGTAATCGTGAGAAAGCGAATGAACTATTATCTAAATTAGATGAATTATAGAGGGGGATTGTAATGTTTAATTTACGAAGAACTGCATTATTGTATACATTATTCTTGGTAGGTGGCGTTCTTGCTAGCATTAACTTAACGTTTTTTATCCTTTTATCAGTTTCAGTTCCCTTAATGTGGTGGCTTGTTTATGATGAGCGTACTTACTGCAGACATAAGAAACGGAGTTGTTAAGAAATGAATAAGGACGCAAAAAAGTCTTTCCTTGCCGACCAAAGCAAAAGGAAAGACAGGCTCAAAACTGCTAGGTTATGGGCTTTTGTGTCCTCATTATAGCAGGAAACAACTTGAAATAACAACTAATCTATGGAAATGAGGAAAATTTAATGACTAAAACATCTGTGCATCAAGAGTTAATGGATCAAATGTTAGATGATATTTCTGATAAAGTGAGTACTGCTAGTTTAAATCAGTTAGTGAAGCTTAAAAATTCGTTATCGGAATCAAAGAATATGTTTCCGTTATTAAATGAATTTATTTTGAGCTTTATTGAATTGGTCGATCTCTATATTGAACAAGGGGGTGTGGAGAATGATAGCCAGTAATGAATGCACAAATATCGTTGTAGCTGATATTATGGCAACGATGGACAGGTTGCTAGTCAAGTGGAGTAATTGTCATCTAGGGGATTTAGAAATTGATATAACTCGATTAGAAGAATTAGCAGCAGAAAATACGTTTAGCGGTAAGGTTAGTGAGAAGTTCTTAGAACTAGCTAAGGGAATTATGCAATTACGAAGAAAAGATAAGTGACTAAAAATAGTCAATATGAGTTAGCGAAATTTATTAAATTAGAGGGTGAAAATAGAAATGAGTGATAATAAAAAATATTATTATTTAAAATTAAAAGATAATTTTTTTGATAGTGATGAGATGATAGTTTTAGAAAGTATGCCCGATGGTTATCTCTACTCTAATATCCTTTTGAAGCTTTATTTAAGAAGTTTGAAAAATGAAGGCAAACTAATGTTTAATGAGCGTATACCTTTTAATTCAACCATGCTAGCGCAAGTTACACGCCATAACATTGGAACTGTTGAAAAAGCTATTACGGTATTCCAAAGTTTAGGATTAATTGATGTAATGGATAATGGCGCAATTTTTATGTTGGATATACAGAATTTTATAGGGAAATCTTCGACAGAAGCTGACAGGATAAGGGTTTATCGATCAAGGATAGCAGAGGAGAAAAACAGCGCACAAACGTTACAACAATTGTCGAACAAAAGTTATGACAAAAGTACACCAGAGTTAGAGATAGAGAAAGAGTTAGAGATAGATATAGAGAGAGAGGGAAGAAAAAACGATTCAAATGACAAATGTACAAAAGACCTCCCCCCATTTCAGGAAATTATTGATTATCTGAATAAAGAAACAGGTAAAGCCTTTAGCAATGTTGAAGATCAACAAAAATTAATACAAGCCAGATGGAATGAAGGGTTTCGAAAGCTTGATTTTGAGAAGGTAATTGACAATATGGTATTCCATTGGAAAAATGAAATATTTAAGGATGGTACACCAGGTGAAACTTTTTTACGGCCAAAGACTCTTTTTGGACCTAAGTTTGATGAGTATTTAAACATGGTTCCTAGCAAATCTAGTCCATGGGAAGTAGAAGATGATGGACTTCCGTTTTGAGTACGTTGTTAAGCTTCCTCCTCTCTAAAGATGAAAGGCCGGTTTTAATAGTTGATTAGTACTGGTTAGTAAGTAGTAGCAAAGTAGACAGGGGCACATGGCATGAGTATTGCATTTTACTGAATGTAGAGGTGTCTTATTAAAAATTTGAAACAAACTCAATTAGTAACGATGTACCTTTTCATTGGTAACGCTAAAAAAATGGAAAAAAGAACTCAAATGTAGTATAATTAGGAGGTAGTTATGTATGGGGAATCGCCAAATTGATCTACCAGAAACAGAGTCACCTTTAGTGATTTTAGTAGGTAGAGAAACACATGAGATTATTGAGTTACCGTTGTTTGGTAGCTACAAGGTCATTATGGTAAACGGGGTAGTAGCCACCGTAGAGTATTTAGAAACAGATAAACCGAATATAGTCTGACCGAACAACGGAGGACACTTCTTATTAGCTTAGTTGCTAGTGAGTGGTGTCCTCCTTTTTGTTTAGAGCGTTCCGGAACCTTGCCTCCTTAAAATTAAAGTCATGCAGCTTGAATATTTGTTATTAGTGGCTTATGGTAACGGCGAGAAATTTTACGGAGTACTTTATTCATTTTATCGGAGTACTTTTCAAAAGGAAGTGATTATTTTGAGTAAAAAACGGAAACGTGGGGCGCCAATTGGTAATCAGAATGCCAAGGGTAATAAAGGTGGTCCGGGTGGCTTGTATGGTAACACAAACGCCTTAAAGCATGGTGAGTATGAAAATGGCGTCTATCGCTTATTGTTAGAAGATTATGTTGGAAGAGTCATTGAACTTGAACGATGGGAATTAATTCAGAACAGAGAACTCCTTAAAATAGCTACAGATTTTCTGAAAGAGCGCGTTAAGGTAGAGATATATCCTTTAATGACAATGGACTATCTTGTTAATTATGTATTGGAGTATCAGGTTGCGACTGATGAGCCTGTCAGACGAAAGGTTGTGGTATCTAAGGAATAAAATAAGATGTGAGTAGTAAGGGTGGTGCACTATTTGGCAATGGAGATGAGTTTAAAAGAATTAGTTCGAAATGCACAAAGAACGAGTAAAAAGCATGTTGATTACCAAGCTACTAAAGCTAATGCTTTAACATTTATTAAACTTTACAAGGAATCTAGATTGAAAGCAGGTTATCTAAGAGAACCCAAGGTTACTGCTACTTTTTCATTAGTGCCACCTACTAAAATGAACCAACTCGTTTCGTCAGTTGAAAGTGTTGTTATTCAAAACATGGAGGCGGAAGAGGAGTACGAAAAATTGGAGCAATTGTTTCAAAAGGGGCTTGCTTCAATAGGGAATGATAGTGAGCCGAAAACTGAAAGAATTAAACGTGTATTTTGGGATCGATTTATACTAAATTTGCCTGTTTATGTAGTGGAAGAAAGAATTAAATATGGTAGAGACGTTGTGATAAACGATTCTAAAGCGGCCATCATACAATTTGCCCAAAGTTTAGATTTGACGGAGTATGCAAACTAATTTTTTGATGAATCTCCATCTATAAATAGTGAGTAATTAAAATGGAAACTATAAAGAAAGAAGGAAAATGTGATGACAGAGAATAATCTAGGGAGTAAGTATGAAAATAAGGATGTATCTATCCATATTAGGCAGGCAAGAGTTTTAGGTAGTGAATATGGACTGGATTCAGAGCAAATAAGCAAGATAGAAGTAGCTAGGGCTGATGAACAACTGCTGTTGGCAAAAGAATTTAAAGCCGAAAATGCTAAAAGACCTCAACCACGTAAGCCTGGGGATATAGGTAGAGAAATCGCTGAAAAGAAGTATGCTAAAAGACGTTCAGATAGTCACTACTTTTCTGAAACGCAAGGAGGCAGCGCATGGTAACAGAAATAAATGCAGATAAACTAAAAGTTTTAAATGATTTGTTAGCGCCAATTAAAGAAAAAAGAAAATATTTCTGGCAACTACGGGAAGAACAAGGAAAAGCAATTAAGGAGATTCGAGAATTAGAGAGTAAAGCATCATACAAGCCTTCGTTTGAGAAATATAAAGAGCTAAACAGCCATAAGGCGAGCTATGACATGTTTTCTAAAGATGTTGAATCTTTGGAGGCTGAGTATAAAGGGTTAGTCAAATCAAGTAATGCCCAATTAAAGGGAGTAGCTAATTCAATAGTCATGGAATACATGTCCAAAATTGTTCCAGAGATAGAGGCCGAAGCTTTAGAAGAAATTTCTAAAGGAGCTGAGATGATCCTTACAGCTTCTGAGAAAATTCAGTCAGAGCATGGGCAAGCTGTTAAATCAATTCTAAGTGAATTGCAAGAGAAAACCGATTTGGAATCTTTTTTTGACCCGACAGATTATTCAACTAAATACCCTGATTACTGGCGCATTCGTCACAAAAGATTAGCCCCGAATTATTCTGATTTACTAAAGGCCATTAAAGATCACTTTGTTTAAAATTTTAAAAACTATGGCTGTAGAGTTTCCCTTGGGTTTTAAACAGCCTATATATCTAAAGGAATTGAGGTGATAATCATATGCAACAAGTAAGTAACGACTTTCATCGAGCGTTTAAAGACCCTCTACGAGATATCTATATCAACATTAAAATGAATGGCATTACCTATACAAGTGTCAATATCAACTCTTTAGAGTTTGTTGGTGGGAGTATGGGTGGCGAAACATTCCAAATTGGTTCAGCGTTTGCCAATACGATTAAAATTGAGTTTAGCGAAATCATTGAAGGGTTGAAAGAACTTGATCAAATAGATGTAGAATTAGGCATCAAAACTTATGCTAGTATTATTCCGATTTTACAGTACCCGTCACGAATTAATCATGCAATGGTGGGAAAAGCGCAGTTAATGACCTATCGACCTGATGAGTTTGAGTACATTAAACTTGGGACATTCTTTATAAAAGATCGTGTTGACCCCGATAGAAATGAAGTGAAAACTACTGTCGAAGCGATGGACGGCTTTATTTTTATGAATGGTCTCTATGATTCTAAGCTGGCTTACCCTGCTGAAATTAGACGGGTAGCACTTGAAATCGCAAATCTAAGTGGGATGAAAGTCAATGAAACAACATTCGGGAGATTGAGTGCAGCTAAGATTGCCAAACCTCAGGGGTATACATTCAGACAGGCGATTGGCTTAATTGCTCAGTTTGAAGCCGGGTTCGCTACGTTTGATAAGGATGGGCTTCTTGATATCAAAACTCTTTCTGATCCTAATTTTAAAATAGAACCAAATGAGTACTATATGAAGGGGTTAAGTAAGAGCGAAATCATGTATCGTTTAGGCGGTATCTCTTGCAAAATTTCTAATGAGGATGAAGAGGAACAAATTATTAGAGCGGGATCATCTGAGGGGGCTCAAATTGTCCTAGAGAATCGAGTCATGACCCAATCAATGCTGAATAATATCTATACAAAAATTAAAGACATTAATTACTATCCTTTCACAATCAAATGGAGAGGGAACCCTGCGCTTGAATTAGGGGATTGGGTAACGTTATACGATCGAACAGGAAAGCCGTTTAAAACGCCTAATTTGAACTATAAGTTAATCTATCGTGGTGGCTTGACTGCTGAAAGTAGTGCTGAAACTAAAACTGCTGCGGAAGGAACTTCAGTGTATCGAGGGACCTTGGCACAGCAAATTGAGTATCTAGGTCAACGATTAGATGGGGCAAGTGGTAACGGCCTATGGTTTGGCTTGGATGAGCCATCGCATCCGAAAGAGAACGATATCTGGTTTAAACAAAATGGACCTGATAAAGAAATGTGGGTCTACAAGAAAAACGAAGATGGAGAGCTTGAGTGGATTCTTGAGCTTTCAACCGCGCCGAATGAAGCACTATACGAATTGATTGCTCAAGCTGAAAGAGATGCCGCAGCCGCCCAACAAACAGCGACAGATGCCGGAATTAAAGCGCAGCAAGGTCTTGATAAGGCTAATGAGAGTTTAAGTAAGATTGGGACTATTGATACACAAATTGATAATCTTACTACGAGCTTAGCCACAATTGACGGAAAAGTTGTTGGGATCCAAACAACAGTTAACGGAAAAGCTGATCAGTCTCAGGTCACTCAGTTATCCAATTTGATTAACCAAACTGTTCAGGATGTTGAAGGAAATAAAACTCAGATTGCTCAGCTAAGTGATCAGTATACAATCGTTGTGCAAGATATTAATGAAAATAAGGGAGCTATCTCCGTCTTACAAAACAACATTAATTTGATGGTGAAGCAAGAAGAGATCATTAATCAAATAAATATTTCAACAGAAGGTATCCTGATCTCTGGAGCTCGAATTCAAATTACGGGTCAGACATTTATTGAAAGTGCTGTGATCAAATCGGCTATGATTGATTCAGTTATTGCTGACAAGATAAACGCCGGGACACTTAACGCTGCACTTGTTAATGTGATAAATTTGAATGCCAGTAATATTAGTTCAGGTACGATAAATGCGATTAATATTAAAGGGTCAACTATAACGGGATCAATATTTATTTCTGAATCTCCGACAGTAATCATGAAACTATACAGTGGCGCCTTACACTTTTGGCATCCAAAGTTAAATAAAATTATGGCAGGAATAGCTGCTTTATATGGAGGTACTGGAACAGAAGTAACAGGTGTTTCAGTAGCGCAAGAGTACGGATTTGCTTTATCACTAGGCACTTCAGCAGGCAATAGTACAGGTGTTTCAGGGGTAGTTGTGATTCCTAAAGAGTCTAACCCAACTAATCCTTTGCTGAATATATTCGCTACCACTAAGATAGTAGGGGATGTTAATCAGACTTACGGAACACTGACTACAAACTACGTTCAGATAGGGAGTAGCGCCTCGCCTATGCATAGGTTGAGTGTTGTAAGTAACAAGCTGAGAATAAACAATGAGTACGGGATGGAATTTATTTTCAATAATAACGGTACCCTGCAATATGTCGCTCAATTCTTAGGAGCTTCCGAGATTAAATTCACCACACCAGCCAATTCTAATGGGGGAGCAGTAGACATAGGGAGTTACGGGACAAGAGTCTGGGGTGCTTTTAGTGTTTATAATGGCGCTAAAAATGCTGTACATATTAGCCGAATTGGTCCTGTGGCTACTCCTGCTTATGAAACTGCTGAGTCTTACCTTGGAGACATACAAGGATCTAAGACCCATGAAAGTTGTCGTGTCGAAATTTTAATCGAAGAATTGTTCAGTGATACGGTAAATACATCCGAATATGAGTACCACGTCTTTCTTCAGTCATACGGAGAAGGGAACCTTTGGGTTTCAGAGAGACACCCAAATTATTTTGTTGTTGAGTCAAGTAAACCTAATACCTCGTTTGTATACGAAATCAAGGCGAAACGTCGAGGGTACGAAAAAGAACGACTAGTCTTACAAGATGTTAGTTTTAAAGAAATCGAAGAAATATATAAGGAGAAAGCATAATGAAAATTAAATTAATTAATGGTGATTTGCTAAGTATTTATAATATGTTGATGAAAATCGAGGCTAAGAAGAAACAAGCAAGAGCAGTCAGCAAATTCTCTGATCTAATTATGGATAAGGTCAATGAAAATAAGAAGGATGAACTTGAGTTATTAAAGGAATACTGTGAACTAGACGAAGACGGAAAAGTTAAGATTGATAGTGACGGTAACTCCCGTTTGTTGAAAGACAAGCAAGCAGAGGGCTTTCTTGCCATTAACGAGATGCGTAATGAAGAGTGTATCATAGATTTAGCTGAATTAAACTCAATTTTAGGATACTTAGTTGCCGCTTTAAATAATAGTAATGTAATGCTGTCGGGATTAGAATTAAAAGCTTATGATTTACTATTATGTAAATTAGAGGATACAAGTAGCTATTTACAAGTTCTTAAAGAGTAATTAGCGTTGTAGTTATAAAAATACTGCTTCAAAATAGAAATAAACTAGGGAAGTTTAAAATTAAGCACCCTAGTTTTTTTGTTATTGAAAAATGATATTATTAGATGTTAGAAAGAGATTGATAATAAAAATAGAGGGTGTGTGATGTAAATGGAAAAGCAGGGATCAAAAACAAAGATGACCAAGGAAAATGTAATGGTATTATTTAATACACTAATTGAAGAGTTGGAAAAAATGATTGATTCAAGAATTGAGGCAAAACGTCAAGACACTGAATTAAAAGTGGAGGTGAATCTACCTTGCAGGTATTTAACTACTAAGCAAGCTTGTAGTTATCTTAATATTGGACGTACAACTCTACACGGGAAGGTAAAAAAGGGGAAGATTCATCGAATAATTGATGGAGGGCTAACTAGATTTGATATTAAGGACTTAGATATCTACATGGATGCTCACCGAGGTAGATAAACATTTTTTGAAAGTTAAAATGTGTGGAGAATTGATTGAATTACTAAAAAAGTCAATAGAAGGTAGTGTGAAGAGGATGGCATTAATTGAAAAAATAATTGATTTAAGAGTTGAAGCCAAACTTCAAGAAATTGAAAATGAAAGATTTCTTTTGAAGCCGTGGTTTAAGATTCAACGAGTGATGGTTGAGTTGGATGGAAAAACATCAAAATGGATCCGTGATAACTTTTGCACAGCAGAATTAGTGGACAGGAAATTTGTAAAGAAAATTGGTGGAGAGTGGCATTTTAGGAATCTAGAATTTTTTAATTATCTTCATGATGAATGGTGGATAAGATAATTAAAAGAAAAGGCGTTCTTTAATTTGAGGACGCCTTTTTCTTATATTAAAACTTTGAAAAGGCTGCTTAGTTAGGTGTTAGTATTGAATAAAAAGGAGTGCTAAGAGGATAAGCTAGTTAGTACTCCGGAACACTTTATTTTAAAAACGAAACTCAATTAGGTTTAATTAGAGAAAGCGAGTTCTCATGCTACCTAAGTCTACTTATTTTCATTGGAGTATTACTAAATCGAGTAACGTTACGGAGTACTTTTGAAAAAAGAAAACGAACTCAACTATGGAGTGCTTGGAAATGGAGTATTGTAGCAAGGGACCACAAGCTTTTCATTCAATGGTAACATTCCAGAACGTTACTATTGATTTTTCAGAAAATTAAACTCAAATGTTTTGAGTATTAATTTGGATAGAAGATTAATATGTGTTTTAAGGATAGGGATATGAAACAGTATTTGATAAAGCTAATAATAATGTTAAGATTTTGATATAATTGAATTAACAAAACTAAAAGAAGAGAGGGAGATAATGAAAATTGATGATAATATGATAGGTACTATGATTAATGTATTGCAAGTTTTATTTTCTGTAGGTTTTTTTAGTGCTTTAGTAAAAATAGTTATTGATCGGTTTCTATCTACAAAAATCGAAATTGCATTAGAGAATAATCATCAAAAGGCATTTCGATATTTGGGAGATGTGTTATTATCGACAATGCTAATAATAGCATGTATAGGAAGTGTTGCTTTCAATCAATATAATCAAGAAGAGAAAGAAAAACCGATAGCAATTACAAGTGCTGGCTGGAAAGTGACGAAGGCTGATGCGAAAAAAGATGTAAAGTTGGCAAAAGAGAAGAATGAGTCGTTTTCAATATTTTTATTAGTGGTTATGTTTATAATGTTAATAGCCATGAGCGGATGGTTAAGATCATTCTACAAGGAAAATTATGAGAAACGAGTGTATTTGAGAGGACGAAATAATAATAAAATGGTTGTCTTGAAGAAATTGAACAAAGAGCAAGTGTTATTAATTACAAGTGATCAAAATAAATATAAAATCATGAATTTGTCAACACTTGAGAATGTATATTTAAAATTGGAAAGCACAGAAGAACGAAATAGGCGCAGGTACTTGAAATACTATGAAATGTTTAAAGTAGTTTTGGAAAAAAAACTGAGTAAAAAAATGGGATTGGTCTACTTTATTATCGGTTTAACATATTTTATGTTTATAGCGTGGCTACTTTTCTTCGCATCGGGTAATTGGAAAGGGCTTTGGGAGCTCTGCATAGGATTATTTGTAGTCTTTACGTTTATGGCGTATCAGTCTAAAAAAGGAAAAAGTATAAATGACTCTTTAAAAGTGAGTAAACAAAAAAGAAGGCGAATAGGTTAAATTTCGATATGTAGCTGGTTGTGATAATGGTGGACTTGTTGCTGAAGTTGAAAACAGACATGTTACAATTTTCGAAAGAGTGAAGGTTGGATTTTTTATATTTTTTCTTTAAAAGGTGATAACGGTATCGTTTTTATTTGTTTTGGTATCGTTAATGGTGGTTTTGGTACTTTACTTATCGGTTTTGTTCATATATAATATGTGGAGAATCGGAGGGTGATGCTACATGAAATATGCTATTGAAATATCAAAAATTATTGAAGGTGCAATAAAAAGCGACAAAAACAAGGTACATAGTTATTCTGAACAATTGATAAAAAAGTTAGAGTCCGATGGTGAAGCTCGCTTTGCAAACAAGTTAAGTGACTTATTGTCAAAAAATGGAGTTAATACATTAACTCCAATGAATACCAATTTTCAAAACACTCCCGTGGACAGTGAATCGAGATTTTCAATGATAGAAATTTTTTATCCTGAGGACTTTAAAGATGAATTGATTATCAGCGAACGAATCAGTAATCAAATAGAAATGTTTATTAAAAATTACAAACAGTCAGACGATTTAGCAAGAGCAGGATTAGAAATTGCGAATAAATTATTATTATACGGTCCTCCAGGTTCAGGTAAAACTAAGACTGCTTACTATATTGCAAAATCATTAAATCTTCCATTAGTAATTGGGCGATTGGACAGTATTATTTCTTCCTATCTTGGGACAACTGCTAAGAATATAAGAACTTTATTTGAATTTGCGGAAAGCACACCTTGCGTATTACTATTAGATGAATTTGATGCAATTGCTAAAGCTAGAGATGATGCTAATGAGTTAGGTGAGTTAAAAAGAGTAGTTAACAGTTTGCTACAAAATATTGATATCTTAGATAATAACAGCATAATGATTGCAGCTACAAATCATGAGCAACTTTTAGACCCAGCTATTTGGAGACGATTTGATTATAAGATATTTATAGATTATCCTGCTGAAGCCGAGATAAAACAAATGATTTTGAGTTTTACGAACGGTGAAAAAATGAAAACTAAGGAGTTAGAGGTATTAGCAACTCTATTTAAAGGTAAAAGCGGCTCTGACATAGAATTAGTTGTTAAAAAGGCGAGAAGAAATGCAATCATCAATCAATTTGAATTTTCATATAGACTAGTGATAAACGAGTTACTGGAATTGCAACAGATAGAAATAGAGTCCGACAGTACAAAAGAAATATTAAGGAAAACAGTTCTTTATTTAAGAAATGTTGATCCAAAAAAATTTACCTATGATTTAATATCTGAGATATTAGGTACATCCAAAACTACTATTAGTAATATTATTAGAGAGGAGAACAATAATGATGAGTGAGAAAAATTTACCTTTAAAATTAGTGTTATCAAGAAAAAATGATATTCAAAGTAATACAGCTAGAGGTGGAGGTCCTAAGTTTTTTGGAGAAGTAACTCCGCAAATGCAAAAAAGATTAACTGAACAATTACGAAAAGTTGAAGAATTTTATCAAGATGTCTTTAAAGAAACGAGCTCTGTGCCGGTAGTTGCTAAAGTAGTCATGATAGATGAAGCTAGATCTAAGAGCAATAAACCAAATCGTTTTTGCAAAAATATGCCTATAATTGGCACGGATACTTTAAACGAAATATACGTTAAAGTAACTAAAGATGGTCTTGAAAAAACTATTAAAGAAATTGAGACTCTGCCAGCAAAAGATTTTAGAGCTAATATGACAGCTATTAGGGAAATTTTACCTGTACCATCAACAGAGAAAACCTTGAATCTTACGGTAAACGAGACAGTAAATGTAGTAAAAGTCAAAAATTTTAATTTTCAAGATGAATTATCTAATCTTCAAGCATCTAAATATTTTGAAAAGAAAATATTAGAGCATGATTTAGAGTTTACGTATAAGGACTATACAAAAAATGTGAAATTTTATGAAATCGAGATAAAATCTAATGAGGATATTGAATTTATATCAAGTTTGGGTGTTGTAAAATCAATTGATCAGTTTCATAGATATTCCATGGCGATAGATAAGTCACAAGAAAGTGAAATTGATTGTAATTTAGATGATTTTGAGTATGAAGATTGTGAAGAAATAATTGGAATCATTGATTCAGGCATTGAAGATATAAGCCAATTAAGCCCCTTTATTGTTGCAAGAGAGGAATATGTACCTAGTACTTACCAAAATAGAAAGCATGGGACTTTTGTTGCTTCAATGATACAGTACGGAGACCCCTTAAATCAAATTAATCGTGAAAAGAATATGAGGTTTAAATTTGTTGATATAGTTGCAATTCCCAATAGTGATCCAGCTTATGGACAAGTGGATTCACTTGGGGAGACTGATTTGATGGATATAATAATCGATGTTATGAATAAATATTCCGGGCAAGTGAAACTCTGGAATCTATCTTTGGGATCAGATAACTTGTGTAATAGTCAGATTTCAACGTTAGGAGCCTTCTTTGATGATATTCAAGATCAGTATGGTGTTCAATTTGTTGTAGCAGCTGGTAATATAAATCAATTACCTTTACGCAATTGGCCGCCGAATGCTGGATTAGGAGAGCATGACAGGATTACCACTCCTGCCGATTCAGTCCGTTCGGTTACTGTAGGTGCAATAGCTAAATCAGAATCAAATATTTCAATGGTGAAGATAAACGAGCCGTCACCCTTTAGCAGACGGGGCCCCGGAGCAAACTTTATTGTTAAACCGGATGTTGTAGATTATGGAGGTAATAATGATAATTCGTATGGATTAGTAGGATTAGGTGTTAAAGGGCTGGATCAATACGGTAATATTATTGAAGGAAATGGAACTAGTTATTCTGCGCCTAGGATATCACGAAAACTAGGAGAAATAAAAAATATCCTTAATGATTCTGACATGCTGTTATCTAAGGGGTTATTAGTCCATTCAGCTAAAATGAATACGGCAAGTATTAATCATAAAAAAGATAATCAATTTGTTAAATATTATGGTTTTGGTTGTCCTTACATTGAACCAAAGCATATTCTACAATGTAGTCAGAATGAAATAACTTTGATTTTTAAACAATCTGTTATGAAGGGGTCATTTTTGGAATTAAATCCATTTCCGTTTCCTGAAAAGCTAATAGTTGATGGAAAATACTATGGAGAAATATTTATGACCTTAGCGTATAATCCAAAATTAGATTCAGATTATGGAGAGGAATATTCCAGAGTGAATTTGACAGCGTCATTTGGTAGACAAAAAATGAAAGAGCAGGGGGCTCCAGATTATTCAACAGATGTCCCAATTGAAGCAAAGTGGGATAAGAAATACGAGAAAGAACAAGTTGAAAATGGATTTAAATGGAGTCCGATTAAGTCCTACTATAAAAAAATGGCTGGAATTGATGTCAGAGATGATTGGAAGATATTAATTAATATGATTCAGAGAAATGAAGAGAATATACCGTCTCAAGATTTTGTTTTATTGATTACGCTTAAAGCAGAAGACCCTGAAATAGATTTATATTCAGATGTGGTTAATGATCTTAGAAAACATAATTATATTACTCAGGATTTAAGTACTCGTTATCAAGAAAGACAAAGAATGTAGATGTGTTCAATTCTTTTGAAATTAAAGCAATTTTCAAATAATGAATCTAAATTATTAAGAATGCGCAATGAAATGAGAATCATATGGTAAGAGAAAGCTATCATCAATATCGGGTGGTAGCTTCTTAATTTTATACCTTCAAAATACTACATTTTTGAAAGGCTTCAAAAACTTTTTAAGAGTTTGAAATGTTGTCATTTAGAAGCATTCATAATAGCAGGGAGAAATTGCCCACTATAGAGAGTTGACTAGAGATGATCTGTTATGGTCATCTCTTTTTGCTATTGCTTGGAACAAGAGCGAAGTACCCGTACCTCAAAGTGCAGGGAGAGCATGCTTCTAATGAACTGAAAATTACACCGATTAAATCAGATCACTTAAAGTGATGTGTTTTAGGAGTAGGATTGATCGACACCTAGCAGTAAGGTCAATTAGAGTGACCTTAGATTATATCAGCGTTTAAAAGCCGTGGTCAATTTAATCGACCTTGAAAGTTATCGTATATGACATTATGGGTGTGAGCCATATCGAAGTGTTATTGTGGTCGTTCAGAGCGACTACTATTGGTTATCGCTCAGAACGATAACTAATTAAACTTGATGGTACTAAAGCACCCAAAAATAAGCCACTTTAAACGGCCTGTTTTTGTTATTAATTAGGTTGTAAGTACTATTTAGTAGCCTGAACAAGTGTAGCTGTAACTACGGTTGTTACATAGTTACCTAGTGTTGAGAAAGATGTGAGTCGTTGCTACTTATGGCAATCGTCCACCAGATGGATGATCTTAAATGATTACGTAAAAAACAGTCTAACACGAATATAGGAAGCGTCAGGCTACTACTTATAGAGAGTTTTATTATTGTGTATGTTAAGTGTTGTAGTAGCCCCTCATGTTGTACTGGTTAAGTAATGAAAAAGCCAGACTTAAACGAATTGACTAAGATGGATTTGTTACTGAAAAATATTGAAGAGTAGAAGTGTATAATGTACAATAAATAAAATGTATAGATTGGATGGTGATAAAATGCTACTTTCACTTCTCACCAGAATAATGGGAGTCTTTGTAATACCATATATAATGATTATTCCGTATATTAGATTTATTGCTAAAGATAAACGAAATTTTTTAAAAATAATAGAGAGTGTGTTTGATCCTCCCGATAAAAACTATAAAGTAAATTGGGAGTTTGCTGTATATTCAATAATTATGTTCGCGTTATTTTTTTGGGGAAGTATGTTAACTCCTGCAACTTCAAAATTGTATATACTCTTGCTTGATATATTAGCTATGTTTTTTTGTATTATTGTATATATGTTTATTTTAATTGCTATACAGTTTTTTAGGTTTGTATGGAAAAAAATAAATGAGCCTTTTAATTATTTAAAGAGTACCGATGTGTTATTTTGGGCTAGTGTTGAAAAATTTGGAAATATCGAAGTCTTTGTTGATTCAATCGGTTTAAGAGATTCAAATTTTGAGTCTAAGGATTTAAACCCTATAGAGAAAAAAGAATATGCAAAAAATTTAATTAGAAAAGCCATACCAGGTGAAAGGGAGTTGAGGGAATGGAAAAAGTATTTAGATTATAAAGCCAATAAAATTAATGTTACTAATTTATTAATAAACCTAATTCCTTCTTCAGTTTTAATATCAGTTCTATATAGTCTCCCTAAAAATATTAAAGCCTATTTTTCATTTGAACTGGCATATTTGTTGATAATGTTTGTAGTGGTTTTTGTTCTGATTATTATTGTCTTTTCAAGGAAAAAGAGACAGAAAGAGTTCTTCAGACTGCTTCTTAATGAATTAGTTGATGATCTTGAAAAAGTAAAACTCACTCAAAAATAAATGAAGTAAAGAATTGTAGTTTATAAGGTAATGATAAAACTGACTTAATAAATTGATAGACTATCATCTATTTTTTGAGTTAATTTTTACAATAAAAAAGCTTAGCCATTCAATGAGTGACTAGCTAATTATTGCTCGTGGTAATTATAGCTTTACCATCTCGCAAACGCCCAAAGTTTGAATACGATAATGAATACATTTTTGAATACGGTTAGACTGAAATTAGTATATTTTGATTGAGATCAATTTATCACTGAATGACACAATTATCGGCAGAATGAAACGTGTTAAAGTATGCTGAAATTTGTCATATATACCCCCACAACCCATTGGGTGCCAAACCCGCGAGAATGGTGTCACATCGGCGTCGAAAGACGTTTTGAAGATGAGACACGCATTCTTTTTTTTGTGTCTTTTTATGGTTTGGTGGCAGATTTGCAAGAGAGTCAATGGTTAGGGATGGTAGAAAAGACCAAAAGAATAGCTCCCAACCGAGGCTGAGAGCTAAAGGAGATTTTTTATTTACTTTGGAGGAGTAAATAATGAAAAAGTTTGTTAGGGTTGTTTGTTGGTATATTTATAATATACAGTCTAAATATGAATTAACTGTGACGAAGTTTAAACAATAAGATGAAATTTGTTTTAAGAAATGATTACAAGGCTGAAATGGTGTGATGAGTGAGGAAATAAGTGGGCTAACCATAGCAGATAGTGTGTAAATTTGAACGTTTTGTTGATAGAAGCTTGTTATTTATTATTAGTTTGATATAATCGAAGTATCATTAGTGAAGAAATGAATAAGATAGTTTTTACTGTTTTTCTGATGGACCAAAACAGTAAGAGCTATCTTTTTGTTATTTTATTATTGTGAAAAAAAGAACAAAGGGGGATATGGGCAATGAAGAAGAGCTGGATGGGGTTAATAGTGATTGGTATGAGTTTAGTTTTAGCAAGTTGTGGTGCAGATTCGAAGAGTAAAGAAGATGCTCAAACATCAAGTGACAATCAAGTCGAGAGTAGTACAGATGCTGTTTCAGCAGCTTCAGGAAATAGTGAGGGGGATGTTGTGACATCGGCAACTGTTGTACCAGATGAATACGTGAACGCCTATAAACCAACGGGATTTACAGATGATTCAAGCAAGAAAAAAGTTATGATGGTTGTTGGCGATCCACGTAAGTATAGTGTGAATTATGATCTGGCGAACACTGCTATGGCTTTTTTTGAAGAGAATAATTTTGAAGTGGAGTTGCGTGATTTATATGATTTGGCATTTAACCCTGTTTTAAGTGAGGCAGATTTTTATAATGCTAAAGATGGCTCAGGTGAAACGCCAGCTGATGTCAAAAGGGAACAAGATATTGTGTTAAAAGCAGATCATATTGTATTTGTTTATCCTAATTGGCATGATACTCCAACAGCGATCATCAAAGGATACATGGAACGGGTTTTCGCAAAGCAATTTGCTTATAAAGATGGAGAAAATGGGTTAGAAGGGTTATTAACAGATAAAGATATTTATACGATCATGAACTGTGGGTATTTGGGAGGCGGTCAAGGCTTTATTGGCGATGGTATTGGACAGAATGATGAAACTTGGGATGAATATATGAAGGCCTTTAAAGTGTTTGATGATGATACAGCTGGCTTTTGGGGCGTGAAAAATCGTGGTCGCTTTATGAATGATCAATCACCTAAAAATAATTCAGCTAGCTATGAAAAAGAGTTAGATGGGTTACGAAAGGTATTGAGAGAGCATTTGAAACAAGACTTTATCGATAAAAAACTGTAATTTGATTAAGTGTTTTTTGGAGTAGACTATCTGTTGATTTAGGTGAGTAAAAAGACACTTAAGTAGCCAATAGTTAGGGCAACTACAGGTAAAAAGTTAGGAGATGCTTGATCATTTAACTGTGTTGCTTTTTTTGTGGGGATTATGGCCGAGAATGCGCCAAAACAAAGGTAACCAATTAAAGTGCCTAACGTATTGGTCATGATATCGTTAATGTCAGTCGCGCGATGGAGAGTGAACAGCTGGCTTACCTCAATGGTTATAGAGAAGAAACAACCGACTAAAAGTGTTCTTTTATACGTTCTAAAAGTAGAGCTAATCATGGGAACTAGGAACCCGATGGGGATAAAGATGACAATGTTTAAAAGAAAACTCAAAGAAAAGCCATCTGCCAAAGGTAGAAAAACTAGATTAGGATTAAAAAAGGCTTCGTTAAGTTGATAGATACGAAAAAGTTCACGAAGAGTTGGAATTCCAAAAATAGCTGATAAAGTGATGAATGAATAGTAAAATAGGATCAAAGAACTGAGTGAGATTCTCGTAAAGTCGTTTCGATGACGAGCTCTTAAGGTCCAGATGATACCTATCATAATGGCAAAGCCGATAAGAAACAGTGGGTTAGGTAAAATGATGTCTAAAATAGCATGCAAAAGTGAGTAGTGATTTTCCATAATAGTCTCCTTAATTAATAGCTACTGCCTAGACTATCAGAAGACTATTAAATTTACGTAATGACTTTCTTAAGTTTAATTGATAATTTATAGGGGGAATTAAGTGAAGACACCTAGGAAGAGCAAAAGATTAGGCTAGTAAGTGGTGGGGGCTATGTCGGTGAAAGAAAGAGTTATTCTTTTTTCAGGGGATTCTGATAAGTAATCATAATTGATCGCAAAGAAAGAATTGAGTTTTATCGTTTATTTCCGAAAATATCACTGGAAAAAATTGAGTTGGTAAGCAAAATGATTGTTTTACTTGTGATTATTGGCTCAACCTTAATCAAAGCCAAGTTTTTTTGAGAAGGCATAGCTAATGAAAGAGTATATAAAGGAGTGAACATTAATGGTTATCTTTCATTGTATTCAATAACAATTTAAATTTTTTTTAGGGGGTATGTAACTATATCTATTAATTTCAACTATCCGTAAAATGAAATTTATCATAAGAATTTTCAAAGTAATTAGACATTGATAAGATTTCGAATGTTATTATTATTATTAAAATGAAAAATATAGTATAATTTCACTGTCAAATAAAATAACATTAGGAGGATTTCAATGAAATATGCAAAGATTTTAACATTAGCGACTACTTTGTTAGTTGTAGGAGGTGGCTTAGCTGCCTGCAGCCCAGATAAATCTAGTAGTAATTCAAGCCCTTCAACATCTGAGGTGACGAAAGAAAGCTCCTCTTCAGCAAAAGATGTCGTGACAGGCGCGTCTATCAGTAATAAGGCTGATGAAATTGAGAAGGCTTTAAGTGCTGAGGGTAATTGGATTGTAGCGGCAACAGGGGATATTACGTTTGACAAGGACTTAACCGTTTCAGGAGAATTCCATAACAAAGGGGAAGATTCAGAAGATATTTACCGCAAGTTAGCCTTATATGCGCAAAACGATGATCACAAGGTGACTGATGAGTACACTATTACAGCTCCAAAAGTAATTGTAGAATCTGAAAACTTTAACATCGTTCACGGGACAGTTAAAGGTGATATTGAAGTAAAAGCAAATGGTTTTGTATTAGATGGTACTAAGGTAGAAGGCAAGATTACTTTTGAAAAAGAAGAGTATAAAGAGTCTGCTGTTTTAGATAAAGAGGGTGCTTCTGTAACAAGTGATGTGACAGTGGCTGAGTAATATGATTGAAACAAAACGTGGTTAGAGGATTTTTCTAGCCACGTTTTTATTTGTGTTGAAAAGGATCTAACATGGAAAATGGTAATTAGTGATTGTTTGTCGAATAGGCTGGCCAAATCGTTCGCGAATTAACTCAGCCTTCAGTTCAGCAAAAGCCCCATGGTCGTGAAAAAGAAGCATTCATTGAAGTTGAGGTATTGATGTTATTTTGAATGTATTCTGCTGCTCAAAACCTTCCAGCAATAGTAGCAATTGTTTAGTCGTTCGTGCAAGGCGATCAAGATTTAAAATAACCAGAGTATCACCAGGTTTTAAAGTGTCCAGAGTATTATTTAATTCTGTACATGAGGTATTTCGCCCACTTTCATATTCCATAAACATGCGGTCTACGCCGAAACTTTCAAGTGTTGCCAATTGAGAATCAAATTTTTGCTGATGGGTGCTTACCCGCATATAGTCAATAGTGGACATATCTAACTTCTTACTTATTAGTGATAGAGATGGATACTAATTTAAATGAAGTTGATAGTAGATTTATGCTTGACACAGCACTCAATAGCACGTAGAATAACCCGGTTAATACACCCTGAAAATTAAATAAAAAAAGGCACTTTGTCAATTGGTTGGCGCTATTCAACGAAGCCTGAAAAAAACTAGCATCTAATCAGTTGGCCATTTGCCGCACTATGTGCCAGCTACTTCATTGTAATGAAGATAAACGTTTTTTTTACACCTAAACCAGATGAAAGTATAAAAAATCTCCATTTTTTTCAAGAAACAACAATGAGGCGCTGTTACTATTTGTGGGAGATAAATCAGTTCTCAGGAGGTTAGGGTGTCTTAGCGTAGGAGTGAGAAGTAGATACCTGTTATTAAAAGGAAAAATCTTGATTGAACCTTGTCCGTCAAAGGCGTACATGATGGCTGGCAGTCTGCGTCATGCTATCGAGTGAACAATCATCGCCCTTTCTGAGTTAAGTTGACAGAGGACAAGTTATTAATTGAAAAAATCTCGATTGGATGATGCCCGCTATAAGCGTACATCGTATTTGGTGGTGGGTGTTATATAATTAATTAAGCCATTTACTCTAATTGTCTACCTTTATTTTTAGCTAACTAGCTGACAATTTGTTATTTAACGAAAAAATCTCGATTGAGTCATGTCCGCTAAAAGTGTACATGGCGGTTTATGAGTTTTGTCATTCTATTCAGTTGTTTGTCTTATGGTGGATGAGTGGACTTAAAGGCAGTCTCTTGATAACTCAGGCTTTAGCTAACTATTTAGTGAGAATCAGTCTGTTGAGCGTCACCTGATCAGAAGCGAGGGACGGTTATTAAATGAAAAAATCTCGATTAGATTGTGTCCGCTAAAAGCGTACATGCTTGCTAAAGCATTTTGTGATGTTACTCCTATAAAAAAGACAAGTAAAATTCCTTTTTTTACCTGTCTTTCAGCGTTCGATTCTTTTGTTAGGTCTCATAATTAGTTGTTGGTCTCCTTTAACGTGTAGAGTGAAAGAGGACAGTTCGGGTTGTTTCGACATAGGATGCGTGAACGCAGCTGCTTAATCTGCCAGTAGCGTCACGTTGCTTAGAGTAATTAGGAGTCAGATTCATCAAATGAGTTGAAAGGACATCAGGATCCATTCCTTTCAAAAATCGATGAACATTAATTTTGCGTTTGCGACCTTTTGCATCATAAAAGGTTAATGCCAGCGTTGTTTTAGTTGTCATAAGCGTGTCACCTGCTTTCGATTGGTATCGATGAGCTGTTCTTTGATTAATTGTTGAGTAAAAGGCTTATAAGAATCGAAAAGCTCTTGCGTGAGCTCGATGCTTAAAAGTCGTTGTTCAAGTTCTGAAAAATAATAAAGAGCTTCTGTTACGGTTGACAATGTCAGTTTTGGAATAGTGATATGATTCTTATTAAAGGTACGAATCATGAAGAAATTGATCGGGTTAGGACAGTGATAAATCGAGTGTTCCTTTCTTTCTTGATCCGTTCGTTTGTCGTAATGTCTAAGCGCAAGCAAAATTGAACCGCCTTCGTGATATTTTTTGCGAAAGGACTTTCGCCCTAACTCGACTTCAAGAACTGCCCCTGACGGTAGATTAACAGATGTGTGGGTCGCTTGCTGTAGCGGATTGGTTGAATAGTTGTAACCGCTAACATAATTTAGATTTAAAATACAACCAGAATGAATAATCGCAAAGCAAGAAAAAATAGTTGCATACGGGTAAAGCTTTTTTGTTCCATTCATAAGATAACTCATTGCTTTTTTCCAAGGGGTCCACGCTTCTATATGATGAAGAAGTCCATAGTTATCAAAGAGTGTTTCGATGGTTTGTCGCGTCTTTAGAATCCGACCTGAGCTATAAATTAGTAATGTCTGACTTTGCCCATCATAATGGGTATCATAAGAATAAGCCACAACCAATTCATTAGTAATTGGAGGGAATTCTTGATACTCAGAGAGCTGTAAATAAATAGTAAGATTACTTATGGAAATAAACGCTGTAGTCATATCTAATAAATTGTCTTTTTTTTCAGTCATATCTGCCACCTTTCAAGTAGGAAAAAGAATCAAACGCTTGTTATCTATTAGTTATATCACAGTTATCTAAGAAGTGTCCATTCGCATATGGGCCAAATAAGTGATTATTTAGCCCTAAAACCCTCTATTTTACCAGCGCTGTTTGATAGCAACCCTTTGTTTAAGGGATTTGTTAACAAATAGCGCTTTTTTATTGGGTAATTTGAGAGCATTTAGGGAAAGTTACGCAATAAAAGGTAATGAAGTTGATTAGACAAAGCCTGACTCTAGACTATACACTACAAGTAGATCGGCCGATCAGATAAAAATAGAAAGGGAGAGAGAGTTATGGCAAGTAATGTTTTTTTGAAACATGATGTTGAAATTAGTTATACGAGTGCGACTAGTGGCAAAATGAGTAAGCAAGTATTGCCTAATTTGAAAGAAGTTGCGACTTCGGAAAAAATGGTAGAACTAGGTCAGCTTTTTGTTGAGCTGTTACCTGAGGGCATTGAAGTTGGCGAGGTTGTGACTACTAAGCGGACCCGTCATCAAAAGGTTTAACTTTACGACAGAGAAAGGAGCGAAGACAATGAGTGAAACTACGAGTAAGAAGCTGCAATTAATTTTTGCAAATGGTGATGGCAGTCAGACAATGTTAAGTCCCAAGTATTTCAAGGATGAATTTTTAGTTGATGCTGACGAGGTCAAAGAATGGATGGATAAGTTTTGTGACTTGGCAACATTTCATCATCCAGAAAAGGATATTCCTCTTTATACCAGTAAAAAGAAAGCGCGACTGGTCAAGACAGTGACCACTGATATTTTTTAATGTAGAGGAAGGCTAGCTGGCATTAGGAGGTAAGGTGAGAACAACTTACCTCTTATTGTTAGTTTATTCTCTTGGATGAAAAAGAAAGACAAGGAGTGTGAATTTATATGATAGGAAATGGGTTAACCCTTGCAGAGGTGGCGACACTTTTAGGCATAGTATCGGTACTGGTTGCAGCAGGTGCAAAAGGGTACACGATGGTTCAACGGCATATTTCTGCTCCATTAATTGTTGCATTGGATCAATTACGAAGTCAAATTGGTCAGTTGGAACATGTATTAGTAACAGGGTTTAATGAGCTAGAAGAGCTAACTGATGATTTAGATAAACGATTAAGGACTATTGAAAAAGTGACACAAGTATGGGAAAAGCAAGAATCAATTAGTAACAGTTTACACTGAATAAAGGTGAAGAAGCGACTGGTATAAGCTGTGGAAAAGGAGTGTGACATCATGAAAGAGAAACAATTAAGCGTTTGGTTGAAGCAAGAAACCCTTGAGCGGGAAATTTCTCAGCTAATCAAGGGGCTTAGAAATCAAAAAAATTTATCCCAAGGTGAGATCTGTGAGGCAGCTGAACTGTCACGTCAATGCTTATCAAAAATTGAAAATGGGCATATCAAACGGTTAGATCTGGACAAGGTTAGAGAAATTGTTAATGCCTGTGGAGAGCAATTATATGTCACGACAAGCTATGACAATCCCTTGCAAATATCGGATCAGACAGCTCAAGAAGATAACATTTTACTTGCCTTCTCAGAAGGGCGGGTCGAAGAGGCGGAAAGATTACTCACAGAGATTCGTGGCTGGCGTTATCCAACAACTCATATGGTAGCCAAGTGCAAGCATCATGTGGCAATTGCGATCAGCTATCATTTTCGAAAATTACAAGACCGTAGTCAGATGCACATGAATGACCTCTTAATGGGGTTGTCTTTAATAGATTGCAAAGAAGAAGCGGATCGCTTTGACGAGATGTATGAACGGATTATTGAAATGGGTGAAAAACGACTTTTTGATGTGTTAGAGAGTTAAAAGGAGGACACATATGAAGATATGGGAAGGAACAGATGTTATCTTGTATTATAACGTGGCAGGCGAAGAGAAGTTAAAATCGTTGCGAATGGGGCACTTACCAGAAGAACCAAACATAGAAAAGGTTCAGACCTTTGCTGAACTATATGCAACCTTACTGCCAGATAGCTATAGTAAAGACTCTGTGGTGGTAGTCAATCGAACGCGGTATAGCTAGTTAAAAAGGAGGTCATGCAATGAGTCAAAAGCTATGTTTATATTTCAAAAATGAATTTTCTCAAGCAACAACTATTCAAGTAG
Source organism: Vagococcus sp. WN80Y (assembly GCF_059621045.1). Lineage (NCBI taxonomy): Bacteria > Bacillati > Bacillota > Bacilli > Lactobacillales > Enterococcaceae > Vagococcus > Vagococcus sp. WN80Y. The sequence goes on along the minus strand of NZ_JCAQHY010000147.1, from coordinate 629 downwards.
GGCTGGCAGAAAATGGATTAAACGAAGCGACTGTCCGATATTTTATGAACGAACTAGTCAAGCTGGAATTGTTTTGTCACAAGGGACAATTGAAGTATGCAGAAGTGATAGGCGCCGCTTATGTCAATCGTAGAAAAGAACCTGTTTTTTTAGATAAAAGTAAAAAACGACTTAATTGACTTAAGGATGGGCTATATGTATAATCAGTTATCGATAGGGAAATAGCCATGACTGTGAGTTATGTGGCGAAGAATAGTTGATTAAATCGAACCTAATTTAAAAATAAACAAACCCCAAAGAATTGGTCAATTCTTTGGGGTTTTTACTTTATATAATATATCTTATGTAACCAAGACGTGTTAATTACACAGTAATCTTAGCATATCCCCCTATTAATTGTCTACCGTTTTTTGAAAAAAAGTTCAAATGGGAAGGATATAAACAAAATGCGACCTCCCTGAAAGGTTGGAGTTAGAGGACTTGTCACTCGTTATTATTATATTAATAACTTTATATGAAAACGAGATGTAGTTGACATAAGATATATTATACAAAGTACTTTTTAATGGCCACATGTCAAGGTTAAATGCAACAAAGTATTGTTGATATACCAATTAAAATAACATTTT